>NZ_JCBANH010000040.1:0-56020 GCF_059760925.1 Achromobacter sp. 1011791174 | reverse complement strand
GACCGGATCCGACATCCCGGTCCGCCGCGACGATGCCGCCGCGCCGCGGGGCGCGCCGGCATGCGAGCTTTGTTCTCTTTCATCCCCGCGGAGCGTGATCAATGAATATGGCCCTCCAGGCTTCCCGTACCTCCGTCGCCCCGCGCTCGTCGCTGCCCATGCTCATCACATGGGCCGTCATCCTGGCCCTGCTGGCCATGTCCTGGCGCGGTGCCGACATGCGGCCGATGGACCTGTTGCGCGATTCCGGCAACATGGCGCAGTTCGCCGCCGACTTCTTCCCGCCGAATTTCCGCGACTGGCGCATGTACCTGGACGAAATGATCGTCACGGTGCAGATCGCTGTCTGGGGCACCTTCCTGGCCATTGTGCTGGCCGTGCCGCTGGGCCTGCTGTGCTCGTCGAACATGGTGCCGGCCTGGGTCTACCAGCCCATGCGCCGGCTGATGGACGCTTGCCGCGCGATCAACGAAATGGTCTTCGCCATGCTGTTCATCGTGGCCGTCGGCCTGGGCCCGTTCGCCGGCGTGCTGGCGTTGTGGGTTCACACCACGGGCGTGCTGGCCAAGCTGTTCTCCGAGGCGGTCGAGGCCATCGACCCGCGCCCCGTGGAGGGCGTGCGGGCGACCGGCGCGAACGCGCTGGAGGAAATCGTCTACGGCGTGATCCCGCAGGTGTTGCCGCTGTGGATCTCGTACTCGCTGTACCGCTTCGAATCCAACGTGCGCTCGGCTTCGGTCGTGGGCATCGTGGGGGCGGGCGGCATCGGCACCGTGCTGTGGGACATCATCCGCAGCTTCCGCTACGCGGAGACCTGCGCGGTCATGATCATCATCGTCGCCTTCGTGGTCGTGATCGACATGACCTCGGCGCGGATCCGCAAGGCCTTGGTGTAGCGCGGATGGGGCCGCGTGTCGCGGCCCCGTTCATGCCCCGGCGCAGAGCGCCCGCAGCGCGGGCAGGGCGACCAGGCCCAGCAGTCGGGCCGTGTGCAGGTTTGATGCCGACACCGCCGGGCGCGGCATCAGGAAGTTCAGCGTGCCCAGGCAGGCGCCGTCCAGCACCACCGGCACGTTGATCACCGAGCGCAGTCCCAGCGCCTGGATGGCGGCATGGTCGTCGAAGAAGGCCTGGATCGCGTCCTCGCCTTCGCCCACGAACACCTTGTGTTCAAGCAGGACATGCCGGCCCCACGCCGTGCCGGCCTTGTCCTTGCCGCCGCCCGGCGGGTAGGCGGACGGATTCGAGCTGTACAGCCGGACCACGCGCATGCGCGCCTCATCATGCCGGTTGACCGTGAACAAGGCGTGGGCCAGCGCCGCGCCGGCGTAGGCGTCGATCGCCGCGAGCGCGGCCAGCGGATCGGCATCGGCGTAGGCCTGCTCGATCCGCCGCAATTCGTCCTGCCCTGCGGCTGGAAGCGGCAGCAAGGCGCTCATTCGGCCGTCACTCCCAGTTCCTTGATCAGCTTGCCGTATTTGTCGGCATCGCGCGTCAGCGTCTTGGCGAACTGCTCGGGCGTGGTGTCCAGCAGCAGCACGCCCATGTCCGCCATCTTCTTGACGACGTCGGGCCGTTTCAGGATCAGGTTGATTTCCTTGTTGAGCCGGGTCGTGAGGTCGGCCGGCAGGCCCGCCGGACCGAACGCGCCGTACCAGACCGACAGCTCGTAGCCGGGCAGGGTCTCGGCCACGGTCGGCGTGCCCGGCAGCAGCGGCGAGCGCTGTTCCTCGGTGACGGCCAGCAGCTTGAGCTTGCCGCTCTGCACGTGCGGCAGCGTCTGCGTGCCGGCGCTGAACAGGACCTGAGTGCGGCCGGCCACCGTGTCCAGCACGGCGGGCGCGCCGCCCCGATAGGGCACGTGCACCATCTTCACGCCCGCGGCCTTCTCGAACAGCGCCGCGCTCAGGTGATTGGTCGAACCCTGTCCGGCCGAGGCGTAGGCGACCTTGTCGGGATTGGCCTTCAGGTAGTCGATGAACTCGCGCACATTGTTCGCGGGCACCGAGGGATGCGTGACCATGGTGTTGGTCACCAGCGCCAGTTCGGCGATGGGCGTGAAGTCTTTCACGCCGTCGAATGGCATGTTGGTGTACAGCGCCTGGTTCATCGTGTGCGTGCTCATCGAGCCCACCAGCAGCGTATAACCGTCCGGCTTGGCGCGCGCGACATAGGTGCTGCCGATGTTGCCGGACGCGCCCGAGCGGTTCTCCACGATCACCGATTGCTTCAGCGATTGGGTCAGTCCCTCGGATAGCACGCGCGCCAGGATGTCGGTGGAACCGCCGGCGGCCCAGGGCACGATCAGGGTGATCGGCTTGTCGTCGGGCCAGGCGGCCCGGCTCAGTCCGGGCGCCGTCAGCGCGAGACCCAGGGCCGCGGCGGCCAGCTGTTTTAGGAATGCTTGCTTCATCTTGTTTACCCCTTGCTGTGTGTGCCGGTCTCGATGCCGGCTGGAATCCGATATCCGATGGCCGGGATCTAGTGTGCTGTCCCGCAGATACGCCCGCACGAAATCCACCCCTAGCCGCCATGGCGTCGTTGGATGAATTTCGTTATGCGCACGCATCTACGGGACAGCACACTAGCGACCCACCGCGTAGCCCTGCATGCCGCGCGGATTCGCGCCCGCGCGCAGCAGCAGCCCGCCTTCCGGCGCCGCTTCGCGGGTACAGGCGCTGATGCGGCCCTCCGACCAGGCCGGACCGATCACCACCTCGTGGCCGGCCTGGCGCAAGGCTTCAATGGTGGCCGCGGGCATGCGCGATTCCACCGTGACGCGGTTGCGCTTGAACGCGCGGGGCCAGAACGAACCCGGGAAGTGATCGACGTGCCACGATGGCGCTTCGATCGCCTCCTGCAGGTTCAGGCCGGCGGCATGGCGCAGGAAGAACTGCACCGTCCATTGGTCCTGCTGGTCGCCGCCGGGAGTGCCGTACACCATGTAGGGCTTGCCGTCGCGCAGCGCCAGGCCGGGCGATAGCGTGGTAAGCGGGCGCTTGCCCGGCTGCAGCTGGCCTGGCACGCCGTCGTCCAGCCAGGTCATCTGCAGCCGCGTGGTCAGGGGAAAGCCCAGCGCCGGCACCACCGGGCTGGACGACAGCCAGCCGCCCGAGGGCGTGGCGGCGACCATGTTGCCGTGCCGGTCGATGACGTCGATCTGGCAGGTGTCGCCCACGAACAATTCGCGTTCGGCCCATTCGGCCACGGGCGGCAGGGCGGCGAAGGTGGGCTCGCCCACGCCGAACCGGGTGTCGGACGCCGCCAGCGTGCGCCTTGCCGCGTCCAGGTCGGGCAGGCACGGTGGCCGTCCCTCGGGCTGGCCGGGCCGCCAGTCGGGGCAGGCGGTGTCATTGATCAGCGCCGCGCGCGTGCGCGCGTAAGGCTCGCTCAGCAGCGCCTGCAAGGGTACCTCCACGAAGGCGGGATCGCCGTACCAGGCGGTGCGGTCGGCGAAGGCGAGCTTGGCGGCTTCGGCGATGCGATGCACGAACTGCGGTGATTCCGGGTCCAGCCCGTCCATGCCCAGGTGGCGCAGGATGGCCAGCTGTTGCAGATGCACGGGGCCTTGCGACCAGGGGCCGCATTTGGCCACGGTGTAGCGGCCGTACTGCACGGTCGCCGGCTCGTCATAGCCGGGCCGCCACTGCGCGAGGTCGGACTTGCGCAGCAGGCCGCGGTTGCGCTGGCCCGTGGTGTCGCGCACGGCCGCATGTGTGTAATAGGCGTCGATCTCGTCGGCGACGAAGCCTTCGTGCCAGATATGCAGCGCGGCCTCGATGCGGCCGCGGCGGTCCCGGCCGGCGGCTTGCGCCTGTTCCACGATGCGCGTGTAGGTGGCCGCGATGCCGGGCGTGCGGAACAGGGCGTCCGGCGCCGGCGCGCGGCCATTGCGCAGCCAGACCTCGGCCGAGCTGGTCCATTCGTCGCGGAACAGGGCCTGCACCGCCAGGATGGCCTGGGAGATGCGTGGCACCAATGGAAATCCGTCGCGGGCGTAGGCAATGGCAGGCGCGAGCACGTCGGCCAGCTCCCAGGTGCCGTAGTCGCGCAGCAGCGTGAGCCAGGCGCTGAAGGCGCCCGGCACGGTTGCCGGCAACAGGCCGATGCCGGGCACCAGGTCCAGACCCAGACTACGGAAATAGGCCGGCGTCGCCAGCGCGGGCGCCGGTCCCTGGCCGCATAGCGCGCGCATGCGCTGCTCGTCTTCGCTCCAGAACAGGATAGGCACCTCGCCGCCGGGGCCGTTCAGGTGCGGCTCGACGATCTGCAGCGCGAAGCCGCCCGCCGCCGCGGCGTCGAAGGCGTTGCCGCCGCGTTCCAGCACGCCCATGGCGACTTGCGAGGCGAGCCAGTGCGTGGACGACACCACGCCGAAGGTGCCGCGGATTTCGGGGCGGGCGGTGAATGCGGAGGACATGCCGGTCTGCGCCTGAAGCTGGGGACCAGGCCAGTATAGGAGCGTGAAATAACTGCGCGTATATTTGTGGGCATATCTGAATAACCATATGGCTATGGGAGGCCTGCATGGATTGGGATGGCGCGCGGCTGGGCAACCGGCTCAAGCCCAGGCATCTGCGCCTGCTGGCCGACATCGCCCGGCTGGGTTCGCTGACGCGCGTGGCCGCGGCGGCGGGCATCAGCCAGCCGGCCGTGACCAAGGCGCTGGCGGAACTGGAAGACATCTTCGGCGCGCCGCTGTTCGAACGCACGGGACGGGGCCTGCGGCCGACACCGCTGGGCGAGCTGGCGCTGCTGCGCGCCGGCCGCATGCGCCATGACCTGGAACTATGGGCGCGCGAGATCGCGTCGGTGCACGAGGGACGCTCGGCCCATCTGCAGGTGGGCGCGGTGCCCTATGTATCGGCGACCTTGCTGAGCGCGGCCGCCAGCGGGCTGTACCGGCGGCACGGCGCGACCCTGACCCTGCATCGGGCCACCACCGATCAGCTGGTGCCGATGCTGCGCGGGCATGAACTCGACTGCGTCATCAGCCGGGCCACGTCGACGCTGGTGGCGGACGACCTGACCCACCATGTGCTCTACCGGCAGCGGCCGTGCCTGGTCGCCCATGTGGCATCGGCGCGGCGGCTTGCCCGCCGCAAATCCGACTGGGCGGCCGTGGCCGGCATGGACTGGGTCTTGCCGGCAGCCGGCACGCCGACCCGCCGGTTGATCGCCGAGCATTTCATCCACGCGGGCCTGCGCGCGCCCGCGCCGGTGCTGGAAGCCTACTCGACCGACGTGATCGAGGGCATGCTGGCGGCCGACGAGACGCTGGTTTCCGTGCTGCCGGACGACATCGCGGCGGAGGTCTGCCAGCACGGCAAGCTGGGCAGGGTGCCCTGGGATTTCGGCTGGGAGCTTCCGCCCATCAATCTGATCCGGCGCCGCGAGGCCCGGGCGCTGGTGGCGGAAGAGGCGTTCGCCGCCATCCTGCTGGAATGCTGCGCGGGGCAGAAGCGCCAGGGGCCTGGTCCCGGGGCTTAGCGTGGGGTCGCCGTGGTCGCGGTGACGGCCGCCTTCGGCGCGCCGGACAGGACCGAGCGGACCTGGTCCAGCAGGGCCGCCGCCGCGACGTCGGGCGCCTCGTTGTTGTCCAGCCGTATCAGCCGGCACCCTTCGGGTACCGGAAATTCCTGGGCGGCGCGCGCCAGCCGCCGCGCGATGTCGGCTTCGCTTTCCCGGCCGCGTCCGGCCAGCCGGCGCGCCAGCAGCGCGGGGTCGACACGGATTTCCACGGCGGTCAGCGCAGGATAGCGCGCATGCGCCTGAGGCAGGTGTGCGCGCGAACCGTTGACGATGACCGCCGCGCCGCCGGCCAGCCAGGCATCCATTTCCACGCCGATGCCGTAGCGCAGGCCGTGGCTGGACCAACGCAGCGCGAAACCGCCAAGCGCTTCGCGCCGCGAGAATTCATCTTCCGAGAGCCGCAGCGCGTCCTCGCTGGCGCCGCTGTCGCGGGTGATGTAGCGATGCGCGACGATGACGGGTTCGTCGGCGCGCAACTGCGCGCGCAGCAGACGCAGCAAGGTGTCCTTGCCGCTGCCGGACGCGCCCATCAGGTAGATCAGGCGCGCGCCGTTCATGCCGCCGCCTCTCCCTGCATATAGGCCGCGCCGGCCGCATCCTCGCGGCCGCCGTCGAAACGGTAATGGCGCGCGGCCAGGAAGTCCTCGCCGGGGCCGGGCTGCACGTAGACGCTGACGCCGTCGACGGGCATGGGCCGGCCGGCGAGCGGATCGGCGTAGCGGGCGATGCAGGCCTGCGCCTGGCGCAGCTCGGCGTCCGCCAGTTTTTCGCTCAGGGTGATGTGGAAGGTGAACTGGTCGAACACATAGGGGTAGCCCCAGCGCTCCAGCAGCGCGTGCTGGGCCGGCGCCAGCGGATGGCGCAGGCGCTTGGCCAGTTCCTCGGGCGTGGGCGGGGCGCGCAGCGGATCCAGTTCGCGCACGGCGGCGTCGGCCAGCGCGTGAATGCGTGCGCGGCCCACCGGGTCGCTCTCGGTCAGTCGCCAGGCCAGGAAGCCGCGCAGGGGCGCGCATTCCAGTTCGATGGCGAAGGCGCTGTGCTGAGCCGCCAGCGCGGCGGCGGCCCGGTCCACATCCGACGGCCCGGCGCCGGCGATCAGGCGGAAGGGGGGCTTGAGCGTGGCGTGCAGGCCGTAGTGGCGCGGCGCGCGCGTCCATGCCTGCGCGGCGGCGGGCATGCCGGGCTGGCGCTCAAGGGCGGCGCCCGTTTCGGCGCAGCGACCGAGCCAGCGGCTGCCTTGTTCCTGCCAGGGACCGGACGGCGCCAGGTACAGCGCGTAACGATGGGCGAGCGGCATGACCGTCAGGCCGCCTGGCGCGCGGCGGACGCGTCGTCCTGGCCCAGGAAGGCGCCGGTGGCGTAACGCAATTCGCCGCCCACGATGGTTGCGCACACGCGCGGCAGGCCGGGCACGCGATCATCCACCACGATGGCGTCGGCCAGCAGGCCCGGCGCGAGCGCGCCGCGGTCGTCCAGTCCCGCCGCGCGGGCGGGATTGCGCGAGATCAGGTCCCAGGCCTGCGGCAAGGGCAGCACGCCGTCGTGGGCCAGGCGCATCGCGGCGGCCAGCGGCGCGGGATAGTAGTAGTCGGACGTCAGGATGTCGCACAGTCCGGCGCGGATCATGTCGGTGGCGTTGGGCGCGTTGGTGTGGCTGCCGCCGCGCACGACGTTGGGGCCGCCGAAGACGATGGCGTCGCCCAGGTCGCGGGCCACGCCAGCCGCTTCACGGGTCAGCGGGAACTCCGCGACGCCGCAGCCCAGCTGGTGGTAGTAGCGGCGGGTGGCGGCGTCCGGATCGTCATGCGAGGCTACTTTCAGGCCGGCGGCCTGCGCGCAGGCGGTGAGTTCGCGCATGGCGGCGGCCACGGCGTCGGCCGCCGCCATGGCCTGGCGGATGCGCGCCTGGAAGGTGTCCAGGTCGCATTCGGCGCGGTTGGCGTATTGCAGCAGCTTGCGGTCGTCGCCCAGGCGGCGTGCCATGCCGGGCAGGTGATCGTTCAAGGCCAGGAAACGCACGCGGCCCTGGCGGATCCATTCCTGGGCGGTCTCGACGCCGCCGACGTGGTGGGTCTCGAAGCGCAGATGCACGCAGTGCCGCGCGCCCAGCGCCTCGCGCATGCGTTCCAGCGAATCGAACATGCGCTCGGCATAGGCTTCGCCGCGCAGGCCGCCTTCCCAGGACAGGGTGAGGCCGTGGAATTCGGTGGTGATGCCATTGGCCAGCAACTGTCGGTCGACGTCGAACAGGGCGCTGTCGTAGGGAAAGGTCACGCCGGGACGCGGCATGACGGCGCGTTCGAAGGCGTCGCCGTGCAGGTCGACGATGCCGGGCAGCACCAGCAGCCCGCCGGCGTCGAACCAGGGCGCGTCGGAGCTTGCATGCGGGCTGTCGTCGATCCGTCCCGCGCGAAAGCACAGGCTGGCGGGCGCGATGCCGCCGGGGGTCAGGATGCGTTGGCCTGCGATGCCGGCCAGGGGCGAGGGGGCGTGTGCGTGCGGGTTCATGGAAGCAAGTTAGCGGCTGTGCGTTACAACCAGATGTCTAGATGAATTAAAGGGCCTGCCCGGTTCGTTCGATCCCCGCCGCGGCGGCCGGCTTCCGGGGCCGGCCCACCGCCACGCCGTACTCAGTTGTCGTCGCTGACCATCAGCTGCACCAGGTCCCCCACGAACCGGGTGATGCTGTACTGCAGGGGCGCGCCTTGCTGGTCCACGTTCAGCGCCTCGACCTGCAGGATAGGGCGCGTCTTCGGCTGGCCCAGCAGCCGCGCCACTTCGGGCGAGGGCAGCGCCGCCGTGATGCGCGACCATTTGCGCGTGTAGTCGTCGATGCCGTAGTGCGCATAGACCTTGGACACCGATTTCAGCGCGGTCAGGCGTTCGGCGAAATCGGGAAAGCGCTTTTCGTCGAAGTAGTGTTCGGACGCGCTGATGGGCCGGTTTTCGGCCTTGCCCGCCAGATGCACGCGCAGCAGCGGCGCGTTGCGCGGCAGGCCCAGGTGCTTGGCGATGTCGGCGGCCCGCAGCGTCTGGCTGCCCAGCGTTTCCAGGTGCCCCAGCACGCCCTGGCTGCGCAGGTTCTCGGAAAAGCGCGTGCGCTTGCCGATGGCGTAGTCGATGGCATGTTCCTGCACGAAGGTGCCGCGGCCCTGCTCGATGCGGACCAGCCCGCTCTGTTCCAGTTCACCCATCGCGCGGCGAATGGTGTGCCGGTTGACGGCGAACTTGGCGGCGAGCTCGGGCTCCGAGGGCAGCTGTTCGCCCGCGAGATAGAGCTTGTTGCGGATGTCGTCCGCCAGCGATTCGCCGATTTGCCGCCAGACGGCGATGCCGGAACCTCTTTCAACCATATGGGCGCTCGTATTGTCGCGTCGTCATCAAGAATGGCAGTGATTGTGCACCAAGCCGGCGCGCCCGTGTAGGCCGCGATTGTCATCAAAAATTCACGCCCGGCTGTTGAACTTCTCTTCAGCACGGATCATACTCTGTCCAGTCGTCTAGACGTGTAGAGGAAAAAATGAATCATCCACAATCCGATCAGGCCGAGGCCAACGCGCAACGCGCGGCCTGGATGCGCGTGCTGGCGCTGGCCGAATCGTCCGAGCTGGATGGCGCCTTTGGCGCCCTGGGCAGCCTGCCCGCGCACCGCATGCTGCGGCCCGCGCAATCCGGCATGGCCATGGTGCGCGCGCGCAGCGGCGGCACCGGCACGCGTTTCAACCTGGGCGAGATGACGCTGACGCGCTGCGCGGTCAGCCTGGAGAACGGCGTGGTCGGCATCGCCTATGTGCAAGGCCGCTCGCTGCGTCACGCCGAGCAGGCCGCCGTGGCCGACGCGCTGCTGCAGTTGCCTGAATGGCATGAGGCCGTGCAACGGCAGCTGATCGCACCGCTGGCGCGCAGCCGCGAGGAACGCGTGGCGCGGCAGGCGCAGGTGGCGGCGCGCACGCGGGTGGAGTTCTTCACCATGGTGCGCGGGGAGTAGATCCCCCCAGGGGGGCGCCGGCTGCGGACCGGCGGAGCCGGATCCGCGCGGCCCCGCTTGGGACGGCCGTCGCGGGCTTGCGGCGCTTGTGTGGTGGGGCAGGGATGGATGCGGCTTTGCGGATTTGCGGGTTTGGATCGCAGGGCGGGTGGTTGGATCGGAATCTGGAATGGAAATGGACATGCATGCACACACATTGAGTCCGGCGTTGGCCGGGCGGGCGCCGCAGGCGGGGTTCGCGGATCCGGCGGTCGGGGCGCAGGCGGCGTTCCGGGTGGCGCTGGAGGCGCTGGCGCATCCGGGACGGGTGCTGGAGATCGAGGCGGATTGCGGGGTGCCGGCGGGGATGTCGCCGGCGATGGTCGCGCTGTTGCTGACGCTGGTGGATGTGGATACGCCGCTGTGGCTGCCCGCCGGCGTCGATGACGAGGTGCGCGCGTTCTTGCGTTTCCATTGTGGTTGTTCGATGGTTGATCAGCCTGGCGAGGCGCGGTTCGCGGCCTTGCCGCGCGGGCATCGGGCGCCTGCCCTGTCCTTGTTCAATCCGGGGGATCCTGCGTATCCGGACCAGTCGGCCACGCTGCTGATCGAGGCGACGGACCTGGAGCGAGGCCGCGCGCTGACGCTGTCCGGTCCCGGCATCCAGGACCGCGCCGCCTTGCATGTCGACGGACTGGAGGAAGGATTTTGGCGTGAATGGCGCCTGAACCATCAGCGCTTCCCGTTGGGCGTGGATCTCTTCCTGACGCAGGGCCGGCGCATTTGCGGCCTGCCCAGAAGCACTCGAGTGGAGAACTGAAATGTACGTTGCCGTCAAAGGTGGCGAACGCGCCATCCTGAATTCCTACCGCATGCTGGACGACTACCGGCGCGGCGATCGCGAGGTGCCGGAGTTGAGCCTGGCGCAGATCCGCGAGCAGATGCCGCTGGCGGTGTCGCGGGTGATGTCCGAGGGCTCGCTCTACGATCCGCAGCTGGCCGCGCTGGCGCTCAAGCAGGCCGCTGGCGACGCGATCGAGGCGGTGTTCCTGCTGCGCGCCTATCGCACTACGCTGTCGCGCTTTGGCTACACGCAGCCTTTGGACACGGGCCGCATGCGCCTGCAGCGCCGCATTTCTTCCACGTTCAAGGACGTGCCGGGCGGCCAGATCCTGGGGCCGACCTACGATTACACCCAGCGCCTGCTGGATTTTTCGCTGGAAGCCGGGCGCGAGGCCGATGCCCTGCCGCCGGGCGAGGAAACGCTGGACTCGTCCATGCCGCGCGTCACCGACCTGCTGGCGCACGAAGACCTGATCGATCCCGAGCTGCCGCCGGAAGGCGATCCCGAGCCCTTCGACCTGACGCGCCAGCCGCTGGATTTTCCCGCCGACCGCGCCGCCCGCCTGCAGAACCTGGCGCGCGCCGATGAAGGTTTCCTGCTGTCGATGGGCTATTCCACGCAGCGGGGCTATGGCAATACTCATCCCTTCGCCGCCGAGATCCGCTACGGCGCGCTGGAAGTGGAAATGCACATCGAGGAACTGGGCTTCGCCGTGACCGTGGGCGAGATCGAGGTCACCGAATGCCAGATGGTGAGCCAGTTCTCGGGCAATGCGCAGGAAGGGCCGAAGTTCACGCGCGGCTACGGCCTGACGTTCGGCTATGGCGAGCGCAAGGCCATGTCGATGGCGCTGGTGGACCGGGCGCTGAAGGCCCGCGACCTGGGGGAAGCCGGTGATTCGCCCGCCAATGACCACGAGTTCGTGCTCTATCACAGCGACAACGTCGAGGCTTCGGGTTTCGTGCAGCACCTGAAGCTGCCGCACTACGTGGACTTCCAGGCCAACCTGGAACTGCTGCGCCGCATGCGCGGCGAACGCCTTGCGGCCGCCGCCGCGCCGAATGACATGATGGACGAGGCCGTGACGCCATGAACTCGCAAGCCACGCAACACACCGCGACGGTCGAACGCGACCCGCACTACAACTTCGCCTACCTGGACGAATCCACCAAGCGCATGCTGCGCCGCGCCTTGCTCAAGGCGGTGGCGGTGCCGGGCTACCAGGTGCCGTTCGGCAGCCGCGAGATGCCGCTGCCCTATGGCTGGGGCACCGGCGGCATCCAGGTCACCGCCGCCATCATCGGCCCGGACGATGTGCTCAAGGTCATCGACCAGGGCTCGGACGACACCACCAACGCCATCAACATCCGCCGCTTCTTCGGTCGGGTGACGGGCGTGGCGACCACCGAATCGACGCCGGCAGCCACCATCGTGCAGACCCGCCACCGGATCCCGGAGACGCCGCTGCGCGCCGGCCAGATCATGGTGTTCCAGGTGCCGATTCCCGAGCCGCTGCGCTGGCTGGAACCCAGCGAGACCGAGACCCGCACCATGCACGCGCTGGCCGAATATGGCGGCATGCACGTCAAGCTGTACGAGGACATCGCGCAGCATGGCCATATCGCCGCCACCTATGACTATCCGGTCATGGTGAACGGGCGCTACATGATGCGGCCGTCGCCCATTCCGAAGTTCGACAATCCCAAGCTGGACCAGAGCCCGGCGCTGATGCTGTTCGGCGCCGGCCGCGAAAAGCGCGTCTACGTGGTGCCGCCCTATACATCGGTCAAGAGCCTGGACTTCGAGGACCATCCCTTCGCCGTGCAGCAGTGGGACCAGCATTGCGAGCTTTGCGGCTCGCACCAGAGCTTCCTGGACGAGATCATCCTGGACGACGCCGGCACGCGCCGCTACGTCTGCTCGGACACCGAATATTGCAACGACAGGCAGGCGCGCCAGCGCCAGCAGGAGGAAGCGGCATGAACCTTCAGGCCGATATCGGCGCGGACGTCCGTCCGCGCGGCGTCCACGGACAACCGGAGAAGAACCCCCGGCCGCTGCTGTCCGTGCGCGACATGACGCGCACCTGGGACGGGGTGCATGGCTGCCGCGACGTGAGCTTCGACCTGCACGCCGGCGAAGTCCTGTGCGTGGTGGGCGAGTCCGGCTCGGGCAAGAGCACGCTGCTGTCGGCGGTGTCGTGCCAGGCGCCGCTGGATTCGGGCAGCGTCTGGTACGACACGCGCGACCAGGGCCTGATCGACCTGTCCTCGCTGTCGCAGGCCCGCCTGCGGCTGCTGTCGCGCACCGACTGGGGCTTCGTGCGCCAGCATGCCCGCGACGGCCTGCGTATGCAGGTCAGCGCCGGCGCCAACATCGCCGAGCGCCTGATGGCCGTGGGCGACCGGCATTACGGCGACCTGCGCCGCGTGGCCGGCAACTGGCTCGCCAAGATGGAGATCGACGTCGGCCGGCTGGACGACGCGCCGGCCTCTTTCTCGGGCGGGATGCAGCAGCGCCTGCAGATCGCGCGCAACCTGGTCACGCATCCGCGCCTGGTGTTCATGGACGAGCCCACCGCCTCGCTGGACGTGTCGGTGCAGGCGCGCCTGCTGGATCTGCTGCGCCAGTTGGTCAACGACCTGGGCCTGGCCGCCATCGTGGTCACGCACGACCTGGCGGTGGCCCGCCTGCTGGCGCATCGCACGCTGGTGATGCGCGGCGGCGCGGTGGTCGAAAGCGGCCTGACCGACCAGATTCTCGACGATCCGCAGCATCCCTACACCCAGTTGCTGGTGTCTTCCATCCTGCAGAGCTGATTCATGTCCAACGCCATACCCATGATCGAGGCGCGGGGCCTCGGAAAAATGTTCACCCTGCACAACCAGGGCGGCATCCGGCTGCCGGTGCTGGACGCCGTCGACTTCACCGCTTCCGCCGGCGAATGCCTGGTGCTGGCCGGTCCGTCCGGCGCGGGCAAGAGCACGCTGCTGCGCTGTCTGTATGGCAACTACCTGGCCACCGAGGGCAGCATCCGCGTGCGTAATGGCGAAGAATGGGTGGAGCTGGTCGGCGCGCCCGAACCGCGCATCCTGGCCCTGCGCCGCGAGGTCATTGGCTACGTCAGCCAGTTCCTGCGCGTGATCCCGCGCGTATCGGCGCTGGACGTGGTGGCCGAGCCGCTGCGGCAGGCCGGCGTGGACGCGGACGAAGCGCGCCAGCGCGCCGGCGCCATGCTGGCGCGGCTGAACGTGCCGCAGCGCTTGTGGGGGCTGGCCCCGGCCACGTTCTCGGGCGGGGAACAGCAGCGCGTGAACATCGCGCGTGGCTTCATCGCCCGCCATCCCATCCTGCTGCTGGACGAACCCACCGCATCGCTGGACGCGGATAATCGCAATGTGGTGATCGCGCTGATCCGCGAGGCGCTGGCCGAGGGCCGCTGCCTGCTGGGGATCTTTCACGACGCCGAGGTGCGCGACGCCGTCGCCACCCGCACGCTGGCCCTGAAGCCGGCGTCCGCGGCCAGCCTGGCCGCGCTGGAGGAACTGGAGCAATGATGCAAGGCACCTATCTCACCCATGCCCGCGTGGTGCTGGAAGACCGCGTGCTGGAAGACAGCGCCGTGCTGATCGAGGACGGCCGCATCGCCGCCATCGAACCGGCCGGCGCGCGGCCCGCCCGCGAGATCGCGCTGCGCGGCCAGACGCTGATGCCGGGCCTGATCGACCTGCACAGCGACGCCATCGAAAAAGAGGCCGAGCCTCGTTCGCGCGTGCTGTTCCCGCTGGATTTCGCCGTGGCCCAGGTCGACCGTCGCAACGCGGCCGCCGGCATCACCACGCCGTATCACGCGCTGTCCTTCGCCAATAGCGAATGGGGCGTGCGCAATAACCAGACCGCCGCCGAGGTGGTGCGCGCGCTGCGAGCTCACCGTCGCCACAGCCTGGTGGACAACCGCGTCCATTGCCGCTACGAAGTCACCGACCCCACGGCGGTGGACGTGTTGCGGGCGTTGATGGACGAGGGCGCGGTGGACCTGCTGTCGGTGATGGATCATTCGCCGGGGCAGGGCCAGTTCAAGACGCTGGAGTCCTATCTGCAATACATGATGGGCAACCACGCGATGAGCCGCGAGCAGGCCGAAGAGGCGGCGCGGGCCAAGACGCGCGCGCTGGATGGCTCGGTGGCGCGGGTCGAGGCGCTGCTGGCGCACGCGCATGCCCTGGGCATTCCCACCGCCAGCCACGACGACGATTCCATCCAGCGCATCGCCACCATGCGCAACCTGGGCGTGGCCATGAGCGAGTTCCCCATCACGCTGGATACGGCGCGCGCCGCCGTGTCTTGCGGGCTGCCCACCATCCTGGGCGCGCCCAATGTGCTGCGCGGCCAGAGCCAGAGCGGTTCGATGCGGGCCATCGACGCGATCCGCGCGGGCGTGGCGAGCTGCCTGTGTTCGGACTATCAGCCTTCCACGATGATCGCCGCCGCCCATGCCGTCGCGGCGCAGACCGACCTGAGCCTGCCGCAGGCCGTCGCGCTGGTGACGGCCAATCCGGCCCGCGCCTGCGGCCTGGATGATCGCGGCCGCATCGCGCCGGGCTTGCGCGCCGATCTGATCGCGGTGGCGCGGGTTGGCGGGCAGCCGCTGGTCAGCCATACCTGGTCGGCCGGGCGGCTGGTGTTCTCGACCCACTATCATCCGGACAGCGCGCACGCGCCGGCCGTGGCCGTGGCCGCCTGATCCCGCAGGAGTCGTCGATGTCAACACACGCCGTTGTGCAAGCCGTGGCCGCCAGCCCCGGGCATGGCTTCAGCAAGCCGTTGCAGCCGGCCATCACGCTGCTGGCCGGGCTGGGCGTGGAGGGCGACGCGCACATGGGCGTCACGGTCAAGCACCGTTCCCGGGTCCGAGCCGATCCCACCCAGCCCAATCTGCGGCAGGTGCATCTGATCCACGGCGAGCTGCTGGACGAGTTGACCGGGGCCGGTTTCCGGGTCGGGCCGGGCGTCATGGGCGAGAACGTCACCACGCGCGGCATCGACCTGCTGGGCCTGCCGCGCGGCGCGCGGCTGCGCATCGGGCCCGAGGCGATCGTCGAGATCACGGGCCTGCGCAATCCCTGCTCGCAGCTGGACGACTATCAACGGGGCCTGACCGCCGCCGTGCTGGGGCGCAACCCCGATGGCAGCCTGATCCGCAAGGCTGGCGTTATGGGCGTGGTGCTGGCGGGCGGCAGGGTGGCCGGGGGCGACCGCATCCTGGTCGAGCTGCCCGCGCCGCCGTACCGGGCGCTGGAACGGGTGTAGCGGCGCCAGCGCCATCCGGCCCTGCCGCTGGGGCGAAGATGCCGCGAGGCAAAAACGTCGCCCTCGGTCACAGACGCGGCGGCGCGGTTCTGCTTAAATGGCGGGCATGGCATGTTGGCATGCCCCAGCCTTACACGGAGCCCGCGATGGCGCGATTCAATTTCACCCAGGATCCCGAAGAGCCCGATTTGTGGGCGGCCGAGCTGGTGCCGGCCGGCGCCGGACGTCCGCCCATCCACGTCATGATCCAGACCGATGGCGAAGAACCCGGCAGCGGCGCGTCCAAGGCGGTCAAGAGCATCATCGACAAGCTGGACGACCACGTCCTGGCCGCGTCCGAATTCCTGCTCGATCATTATTCCTACGAACAGTGCAAGAAGCACGGCTACGAGGACGACCAGCTGCTGGCCGAGGAAACCGCCGAGGCCATGGCCGGCAAGGCGGTGCTGCGCGCGCTGTGGCTGTTCGACGAGGACGGTGAAGGCTACGAGCTATGGTTCACGCTGCCCTGGGACCCGGTCCATACCTACGACGTGGAGTTCGAGGACGGCGAGCCGGTGGCCTGTTCGGTCAATGACTGAACTGCGCGACTGAACCGCGCGACGGAACGGCGGTATAAAAAAACGGGCCATTCGGCCCGTTTTTGTCTTACACGCTCTGAGAGGCCGGTTTCGCCGGCGCTTCCTGCGCCTGCGGCGCGGCGGCTTCGCCGGCCGCGGCCGTGGTCGGATCATCCTCGCCGCCTTCCATCTTGGCGATCACCGCGGTGGCCAGGCTGTTGCCCACCACGTTGGTGGCGGTGCGGCCCATGTCGAAGAACTGGTCGATGCCCATGATGAGCAGCAGGCCGGCTTCCGGCAGGTGGAACATCGGCAGCGTGGCGGCCACCACCACCAGCGAGGCGCGCGCCACGCCGGCCATGCCCTTGCTGGTCACCATCAGCACCAGCAGCAGCGTCAGCTGTTGCGAGAAGCTCATTTCGATGTTGTAGGCCTGCGCGATGAACAGCACCGCGAAGGACTGGTACATCATCGAGCCGTCCAGGTTGAACGAATAGCCCAGCGGCAGCACGAAGCCCGAGATGCGCTTGGACACGCCGAAACGCGAGAGCGCCTCGATGGTCTTGGGATAGGCCGATTCGCTGCTGGCGGTCGAGAAGGCCAGCAGGGTGGGCTCCTTGATCAGGCCGCCCAGACGGAACGTGGATTTGCCCAGGAACAGGTAGCCGACCGCGAACAGGATGGCCCACAGCAGCGCCAGGCCCAGGTAGAACTCGCCGATCAGCTTGCCGTAGCTGACCAGCACGCCCAGGCCCTCGGTCGTGATGGCGGCGGCCATGGCGGCGAACACGCCCAGCGGCGCGAAGCGCATCACGTAGTCGGTGACGCGGAACATGATCTTGGCCAGTTCGTCGATCATGTTGAAGATGGTGTTGTGGCCCTTGCCGCGGATGAACGACAGCGCCGCGCCGAAGAACAGCGAGAACACCAGGATCTGCAGGATCTCGTTGTTGGCCATCGCCTCGGCGATACTCTTTGGGAAGACGTGGGTGATGAAGGTCTTGAGCGTGAAGTCGCCGGTCTTCAGGCCGGAGGTGAGGCTCGTGTCCGGCAGCGCCAGGTTCAGGTGGGCGCCGGGCTGGAACACGTTCACCAGCATCAGGCCCAGCAGCAGCGAGATGGCCGAGGCCGTGATGAACCAGAACATGGCGCGCAGGCCGATGCGGCCGACGGCGCTGGCGTCGCTCATGCTGGCCAGGCCCGAGACCAGGGTGGCGAACACCAGGGGCGCGATGATCATCTTGATCATGCGCAGGAAGATGTCGGTGATCAGGCTGAAGTACGAGGCGATCTGCTTGGCCTCCTGCGCGTTCTGCGCGTACTTGTTGCAGAGGTATCCCACCAAGACGCCGAGCACCATGGCTAGGCCGATGTAGCGCGTCAGTTTTTTCGTATTCATATCGGTAAAACGCAAAACGGAGGACCGGGTCGCCTGGCGTGAAGCCTGCCGCCGGCACGGGGCGGGACTAGCGGTCTGATGATGGAATGCCAGGGTGGGCCAGGCGGGTTCCACGGGTGGAAACGGCCGTGCGCGGCCTGCTGCGGCTGCGCGGGTTAACCCTCGGGGCGCGATGTTAACCCCGAGTAGCTGACAGTTAGTTGTAAGGTTGGGGACGGTTGAGTCATGACAAAATCATTTGTCCCCGTACCGCCCCGGAAGGAGCGGGAGAGGGCCCGGTCCGCCGGCGCGCCGGCGGCAGTCACGCAAAAATAATGGAGACAGAGCAATGCCGAAACGCGAATTGTCCGTGCTGGCCTCCGGTTATACCTATCTGGAGGGCCTGCGCTGGCGCGATGGGCGCCTGTGGGCGTCGGACTTCTACACCGAGCAGGTGATCGCCGTCGATCTCGAAGGGCGCATCGAGCAGATCTGCAGGGTGCCGCAGCAGCCATCCGGCCTGGGCTGGCTGCCCGACGGCCGCATGCTGGTGTCCTCCATGAAAGACCGCAAGGTGCTGCGCCGGGAGGCGGACGGGACGCTGGTCGTGCATGCCGACCTGAGCGCCCTGACCGGCGGCCCGATCAACGACATGGTGGTCGACGCCCTGGGGCGGGCCTACGTGGGCAATTTCGGCTTCGATCTGATGGCGGGCGAGCCCGTCGCCACCACCACCGTCGTCCGGGTCGATCCGGACGGTTCGGCCCGCGCCGTGGCCGACGGGCTGTGCTTTCCCAACGGCTCCTTCATCACGCCCGACGGCAAGACCCTGATCGTCAACGAGACCTTCGGCAATCGCATCTCGGAATTCGACATCCTGGCCGACGGCGGCCTCGGCCCGCGCCGCGATTGGGCCGACTTCGGCGCGCTGCCGGCCTCGGACGACCTGCACACGCTGATCGCCGCCTCGGCCATCGGTCCTGACGGCGGCGCGCTGGACGCCGAGGGCGCGTTGTGGGTGGCCGACGCCATCGGCAAGCGCATCGTGCGCGTGGCGCGCGGCGGCCGCATCCTGGAGCAGATCGACACCGGCGAACTGGGCATCTTCGCGGCGGCGCTGGGCGGGCCGGATGGCCGCACGCTGTTCATGGCGGCCGCGCCGGACTTCATCGAGGCTAATCGCCGCGCCAAGCCAGAAGGCCGCATCCTGGTCGCCCGGGTCGACGTGCCGCATGCGGGCCTGCCCTGAACATGCGGGCCTGCCCCGAACGTCGGGAGCGGGGAAGCCCGACTCGACCCGCGCCGGCCGCCGTCAGGCGTTCCCCGAGGGCTTCTCCCGGCGCCGCCGCCCTCGTCCGGAAGCATGTGGACATAGGGTTGCAAGACCTTTCCGCGAATCCCCCGTAAAATCCCTCCTTATCAGCAGGTTTCAATCATCTCTCAATAAACTGCACCCTTAGGAGGACCACTCATGGCCCTAGTCTCCATGCGCCAGTTGCTCGACCATGCCGCCGAGCATGGCTATGGCATCCCGGCTTTCAACGTCAACAACCTGGAACAGGTCCAGGCCATCATGGAAGCCGCGGCGGAGACCGACAGCCCGGTGATCATGCAGGCCTCGGCCGGCGCGCGCAAATACGCGGGCGAAGGTTTCCTGAAGTACCTGATCCAGGCCGCCGTGGAGTCCTACCCCCACATTCCCGTGGTCATGCACCAGGATCACGGCCAGTCGCCGGCCATCTGCCAGGGCGCCATCAACCTGGGCTTCTCCAGCGTGATGATGGACGGCTCGCTGAAAGAAGACGGCAAGACCATCGCCGACTACGACTACAACGTCGACGTGACCAAGAAGGTCGTGGACATCGCCCACAAGCTGGGCGTGACGGTCGAAGGCGAACTGGGCTGCCTGGGTTCGCTGGAAACCATGCAGGGCGACAAGGAAGACGGCCACGGCGCCGACGGCAAGCTGACCATGGACCAGCTGCTGACCGATCCCGAGCAGGCCGCCGACTTCGTGCGCAAGACCCAGCTGGACGCCCTGGCCATCGCCATCGGCACCAGCCACGGCGCCTACAAGTTCACGCGCAAGCCCACCGGCGACATCCTGTCGATCGCCCGCATCAAGGAAATCCACGCCCGCCTGCCCAACACCCACCTGGTGATGCACGGCAGCTCCAGCGTGCCGCAGGAACTGCTGGCCGAGATCCGCGAGTTCGGCGGCGACATGAAGGAAACCTACGGCGTGCCCGTCGAGGAAATCCAGGAAGCCATCAAGTTCGGCGTGCGCAAGATCAACATCGACACCGACATCCGCCTGGCCATGACCGGCGCCGTCCGTCGCTTCTTCGCCGAGAACCCCAGCAAGTTCGATCCGCGCGAATACCTGAAGCCGGCGCGCGCCGCCGCCAAGGCGATCTGTGTCGCCCGCTACACCGAGTTCGGTACCGCCGGCAACGCCAGCAAGATCAAGGCCCTGCCGCTGACCGAGATCGCCGCCCAGTACGCCTCGGGCAAGCTGGCGCAAGTGGTGCAGTAAGCCATGCAAAGATGGACTGCCCTCCATGGCAGTCCTGATGTGGCATGAAGAAAAGGGCGAGTCCTGCAGGACTCGCCCTTTTTGCTGTTTTGCCGCCGCATAGCGCGTCTGCCTCAGGCTATCGGTGGCGCATTGCCTGGAAAACTGGGCGCGGCGGCATCGATGTGGTGCCAGGACGGCGCCGAGCCGGTCCACAGGCTGACCCGCGCGCGGAAGGCTTCCGGGTCGTCCAGCGAGCCGGCGCGGACCACGTCGTAGTTGGCGCCCTCGGTGCCGCCGAATAGCGGCGTGCCACAGTCCGGGCAGAAGCTGCGCATGACGGCGCGGCCCGAACCGCCGCGGTAGCGGTGCTCCTTGGCCGCGCCGCGCAGCAGCGTGACCGATCCCGCCGGGAACAGCAGCGCGTGGGCCGGCGCGCCGCCGCTGGAATACTGGCAGTCGCGGCAATGACAGGTGGCGGCCGTGATCGGCTCGTCGGTGACCGCGTAGCGTATGGCGCCGCATTGGCAGCCGCCGGTGAAGTGCACCTGCGCGTCAGTCTTCGAGGTGCGTTTTTGGAAAGCATCCTGCATACGACTCTGTCTCCGGGCAAGGGATATGCGCCGTTGCGCCCCGGCCTGATCCTGCGTGCCGGTCTGGGCAGGAAACGTCCGGGCGGTCGGCGCGAATGTGTGCTGCGGCCACCGGACCCGGCGGCCGGATCAGAGGCTAACCCGGTCCCGCGCGCGCGGCAAGGCGGGCCTATTTGCAGTAATCTATGCGCTTTGCAGGATCCGCGCTTCCGGCGCCCGCCTCGCCCCGCGGATTCCCGGTTTCGTCTTGTTCCCGCCCTGGCGCTCGGCCCGAGGCGGGAATCTTCATTTTTGCCATAGGCCATTCCCGTGACTTCTGCTTTGCATCAATCCAGCATCAAGTCCTTGCCGCTGCTGGGACGCGGCAAGGTGCGCGACATGTACGCGGTGGGCGACGACAAGTTGCTGATCGTCGCATCGGACCGCATCTCCGCCTTCGACGTGATCCTCGACGATCCCATCCCCGGCAAGGGCCAGGTGCTGACCGAACTGACCGAGTTCTGGCTGCAGAAGCTCGCCCACATCCTGCCCAACCATTCCACCGGCGTGAAGCCGGAAGACGTGGTGGCGGCCGACGAGGTCGACCAGGTGCGCGGCCGCGCCGTGGTGGTCAAGCGCCTCAAGCCCATCCTGGTCGAGGCCGTCGCGCGCGGCTACCTGATCGGTTCGGGCTGGAAGGACTACCAGGCCACCGGCTCGGTCTGCGGCATCAAGCTGCCCGCCGGCCTGCAGCAGGCCAGCCAGCTGCCCGAGCCGATCTTCACGCCGGCCGCCAAGGCGGAGTTCGGCATGCACGATGAAAACGTGGACTTCGCCCACGTGGTCAAGGAAGTCGGTCAGGAAATGGCCGAGCGCATTCGCGACGTGACGCTCAAGCTGTACACCGAGGCCGCGCGCTTTGCCGCGACCAAGGGCATCATCATCGCCGACACCAAGTTCGAGTTCGGCCTGGACGACGACGGCACGCTCTACCTGATGGACGAAGTGCTGACGCCCGATTCCTCGCGCTTCTGGCCGGCCGACGGCTACCGCGTGGGCATCAGCCCGCCGTCGTTCGACAAGCAGTTCGTGCGCGACTGGCTCGAGACCCAGACCTGGGACAAGACGCCGCCGGCCCCGCGCCTGCCTCAGGATGTGCTGGAAAAGACCGCCGCCAAGTACCGCGAGGCGCTGGACCGCCTGATGGCCTGATCGCCGGCTGCCGGCTCAGGCACGATCCGAACCCCTCGCAGCGCAAGCGCTGCGAGGGGTTTTTTTTCTGGAATCCACCGGGAATAGGCGATGCCGCAAGGTCGGACAAGTCCGAGATTGCCGGCGCCGCCCCACGCCTTGCGCCGCATGCTCCTGCCCGCAACCGCGTCTTCATTGATCAATAAAAGCTGGAAAATGCGCATTTTTCGTCTAATTATTTCCTAATGTGACGCTATACTCGCCAGCGCATTCCTTCCCGACGCCGGGCCGAGGCCGCGCGGGAGTTCTTTCGCCATCAACCGGATGCGGCCCGCAGCCGCCGCAGCAGGGCCCCGCCGCCCGCCGGAAACAAGAAAGGAGCTGCGCATGGTAATGATGTTGCCTTTCCTGACCGGACTGGTCGCGGTGTGGTTCGGCATGCTGGGAAAGCGCCGTCCCGCGGTCGCCTTCTGGATCGTCACCCTGGGGATCTTCGCCGCCTGGTGCCAGTACCACATGACCAGTCCGCTGGCGCTGTCGCTGTAGGGGCGGGGCGATGATCTTTTCTCCGAACCCCGCGCGCGGCTCGCGCTTCCTGAACGGCCTGGCCCTGCTGGGCGTCACCGCCGTGCTGATCGTGGCCTTCGTCTGGCAGATCGCCTACGACGAGCCGCCTTGCCCGCTATGCCTGCTGCAGCGCGTCGCCTTCATGCTGGCCGGCGTGGGCTTGCTGTTGAACCTGCGGCTGGGGCCGTCGCCCATGCACTATGCGATGGTCATCGCCGCCGCGCTGGGCGGCATGCTGGCCTCCGGACGGCAGGTGCTGCTGCACATCGCGCCCGGCGATCCCGGCTACGGCACGACGCTGCTGGGCCTGCATTTCTATACCTGGTCGTTCATCGCCTTCGTCGCGCTCATCGCCTTCTGCGTGCTGATGCTGTCGGCCGACCGCAAATGGGGCGACAGCATGCTCAAGAAGCAGGTGCCGCTAGCGGGCTGGCTCGTCATGGCCCTGTTTTTCGTCATCGTGCTGGTCAACCTGGGCGGCACGACGCTGGAATGCGGTTTCGGGCCCTGCCCGGACAATCCGACGGGCTATCTCTGGCTGGATTCGCTGAGGCTGCGGTAGCGGCCGGCCGGCGCCGGGTAAAATACTGGGTTTCGCGGCGCGCGCCGTGGTTCCCCAACTATTTTTCACTCGACATCGGTCATGACAGCCAAGACTTCCGCAGCGGCGCAGGCCACCCCCGTGGTGGGCGTGATTATGGGTTCTTCCAGCGATTGGGAGGTCATGAAACACGCGGTCGCCATGCTTGAAGACTTCGGCGTGCCGTATGAAGCGCAGGTCATCTCCGCGCACCGCATGCCGCAGGACATGGCCGAGTACGGCGCCGCTGCGCACGCGCGCGGCCTGCGCGGCATCATCGCCGGCGCCGGCGGCGCCGCGCACCTGCCGGGCATGATGGCGGCCCTGACCGAAGTGCCGGTGTTCGGCGTGCCGGTGCCGTCCAAGTACCTGCGCGGCGAGGATTCGCTGCTGTCCATCGTGCAGATGCCCAAGGGCGTGCCGGTGGCCACCTTCGCGATCGGCGAAGCCGGCGCCGCCAACGCCGCCCTGCACGTGATCGCCACGCTGGCGGGCACGGACGCCGGCCTGCATCAGAAGCTGGTGGCGTTCCGCGCCCGCCAGACGCAGGCCGCGCGCGACATGAAGGTTCCGCCCGAGGCTTGATCCGCATGACTCAATCGACTGCTTTCTCCATCGCTCCCGGCGGCTGGCTCGGCTTGCTGGGCGGCGGCCAGCTGGGCCGCATGTTCTGTCACGCCGCCCAGAGCCTGGGCTACAAGGTCGCCGTGCTCGATCCGGCCGAGGAGTGCCCGGCCGGCATGGTCGCCGACCTGCACATCCGCGCGGCCTATGACGACGAGGCCGGCCTTGCGCGCCTGGCGCAGCAATGCCGGGCCGTCACCACCGAATTCGAGAACGTGCCCGCCGACAGCCTGCGCGCGCTGGCCGCGCGTTGCCGCGTCAGCCCGGCCGCCGATGCCGTGGCCGTGGTGCAGGATCGCATCGCCGAAAAAACCTTCATCGCCGCGCAGGGCATTCCCGTCGCGCCGCATGCCGCGATCCGAGGCGAGGCCGACCTGCGCGCCGCGCCCGCCAACCTGTTCCCCGGCATCCTCAAGGTTGCCCGCATGGGCTACGACGGCAAGGGCCAGTCCCGCATCGCCACGCGCGAGGAAGCGCTGGCTGCCTATGCCGAATTCGGTGGCGTGCCCTGCGTGCTGGAAGCGCTGATGCCGCTGGACTACGAGATCTCCGTGGTGCTGGCGCGCGGCTTCGACGGCGCCAGCGTGGTGTTTCCGGTGGCGCGCAACGTGCACCGCGACGGCATCCTGGCGGTGTCCACCGCGTCGGCCGCCGGCCAGGACGCGGCCCACGCAGAACGCCAGGCCCGCGCCACGGCGGCGGCGCAGTCCATCGCACAGGGTCTGGGCTACCACGGCGTGCTGTGCGTGGAATTCTTCGTCCTCAAGGACGGCAGCCTGATCGTCAATGAAATCGCGCCGCGTCCGCACAACAGCGGCCACTACACCATGGACGCCTGCCTGACCAGCCAGTTCGAGCAGCAGGCGCGCGCCATGGCCGGACTGCCGCTGGGTGGCGTCGACCTGCTGGCGCCGGCCGTCATGCTGAACATCCTGGGCGACATCTGGTACGAGTCGGCCGATACGGACGCGCAGCGCGAGCCCGATTGGGCCGGCGCGCTGTCCACGCCCACCGCCAAGCTGCACCTGTACGGCAAGCGCGAAGCGCGCCGTGGCCGCAAGATGGGCCACGTCACCATCGTCGCGCCGACGCTGGCGCAGGCGCAGGCCGATGCCGCCCGCGTCGCCGCGGCGCTGGGCATGCAGGCGCCGGAGTAGGGCGCGTCCATGGCTATCCCTTCGTCCTGTTCAGCCACGCCCGAGGAAATCGCCCGCGCCGCCGGCCTGCTGCTGGCCGGCGAGCTGGCGGCCTTTCCGACTGAAACCGTCTACGGGCTGGGGGCGGACGCGGAGAACCCGCAGGCCGTGGCCAAGATCTACGCCGCCAAGGGGCGGCCGTCCAACCATCCTGTGATCGTCCATATCGCGCCGGGCGCGGACGTGTCGTACTGGGCCGCGCAGGTGCCGGCCGAGGCGCGGCTGCTGATGGACGCGTTCTGGCCGGGCCCGCTGACGCTGATCCTCAAGCGCGCGCCGCATATCGCGGATACCGTCAGCGGCGGGCAGGACAGCATCGGCCTGCGTTGTCCCTCGCATCCCGTGGCCCAGGCCTTGCTGGCGGCTTTCGCCGCCGGCAAGCCGAACGGGCAGGGCGGGGTGGCGGCGCCGTCGGCCAATAAGTTCGGGCAGGTCTCGCCGACGCTGGCCGAGCACGTGCGCGCGGAATTCCCCGACGAGGTCGCGGCCGGCATGCCGGTGCTGGAAGGCGGGGCGTCCGAAGTGGGCATCGAATCCACCATCCTGGACCTGTCGCGGCTGGACCAGGGCGCCGGTCCCGTGCTGCTGCGTCCCGGCCATGTCAGCGCCGCGCAGATCGAGGCGGTGCTGGGCGCGCAGGTGTTCGCGCCCGACGCGGCCGCGCCGCGCGCCTCGGGCACGCTCAAGGCGCATTACGCGCCGCGCACCGAGCTGGAACTGGCCGGCGACGCGCGCGTGGCCGACGTCCTGCAAGGCATCGGCCTGCCCTCGGGCCAGGTGGCGCTGGTGTCGTTCGACCCCGCGCCGGCCTCGGCCGATGCCCGCGTGCAATGGCGCCAGGTGCCGTCCGATCCGGCGCGCTACGCGCAGGCGCTGTACGCGCTGCTGCGCGAGCTGGACGCCCAGGGCTATGCCCGCATCGTCGTGCAGGCGCCGCCCGCCAACGACGCATGGCATGCGGTCAACGACCGCATCGGCCGCGCCGCCGCCGCCTTCACGCTCGATACCTCCGACCTGTAGTTTTCGGACAGTCCCGTCTTGCCGGCATGCGTCCGGAGCGGCGCTGCGCCAGCCATGGGCGGCTGGCGGCATTTCCTGGCCTGGCTTCAGGTCTGGCTGAACCCACGGGCATTTCATCGCATCTTCTTGACCGGGCGTCGCTGTTGTCGCGGGGCGACGAAGGCGGTAATTTCAATCAAGGGAAGTAATGATAATGATTGTTATTTGTTATTATTTGTCCCGCAAGATTCCCAGCCCCCTTTGGTAAACGGGCTAGTCAGGGCCGGCGCAAGCCACCCTGCGGCAGTACCGGTCGCATAAGCCGAACCGCGCGTGGCCCCATCGGGATTCAGTGTTTCCTTGTTCCGCCTTGCGGACGTCCATTCCCACCCACATCCCGACATGAAAATCCGTACTCTCGCCTGCATGGCCGCGGCCCTGTCGTGCCTGGCCCATGCGCAGTCTCTGTCTCCATCCGCAACCCCGTCCGCAATGCCAGCCCAAGCCACGGCGCCCACGGTGTCCATGGACGCCATCAAGGTCGAGGCCAGCGCCGACGCCTCGGCCGGCGGCCTGGCCGAGCCCTATGCCGGCGGGCAGGTGGCGCGCGGCTTCGGCAATTTCCAGGAGTCGTACTTCATCCGCGGCTTCATCCTCGGCTCGGACGACGTGGCCTACAACGGCCTGTACAGCCTGCTGCCGCGCCAATACATCGCCACCGAGCTGTTCGAGCGGGTGGAGGTGCTGCGCGGCGCATCCACCTTCCTGACCGGCGCCGTGCCCAATGGCGGCGGCATCGGCGGCGTGATCAACCTGGTGCCCAAGCGAGCGCCCAACGAGCCGCTGACCCGCCTGACCACCGGCATCTCCAGCGGCGGCCAGTATCAGATTTCCACCGACATCGCGCGCCGCTTCGGCCCGGGCGACAGCACCGGCGTGCGCCTGAACGTGGCGCAGCGCAGCGGCGACACCGCCATCGACGACGAGCACTCGCGCACCAGCCTGGTGTCGCTGGGCCTGGATTGGCGCTCGGCCGACACGCGCCTGTCCGCCGACGTGGGCTGGCAGGAGAACAAGCTCAAGCGCGCCCGCCCGAACGTCAGCTTCGCGCCGGGCCTGAAGGATCACGTGCCCGCGCCGCCCGACGCCAGCTCCAACTACGCCCAGCCCTGGTCGTACTCCAACGAGCGTGATGTGTTCGGTACGCTGCGCGCCGAGCATGACTTCAGCGACAAGCTGACCGGCTGGGCCGCCTTCGGCATGCGCCGCAGCGACGAGGCCAATTCGCTGGGCAACGTCACGCTGACCGACGCGCGCACCGGCGCCGGCAATTTCTACCGCTTCGACAATACGCGCGAGGACAGCGTCAACACCGGCGAACTGGGCCTGCGCGCCAAGGTCCGCACCGGCCCGGTCGGCCACGAGCTGGTCGTGTCGGCATCCTTCTTCGACCTGAAGAAAAAGAACGCCTACGTGATGGACTACGCCAACACGTTCCCGACCAACCTCTACGATCCGGTCTCCTACGGCAAGCCGGCCTTCAGCGCCGGCGCGCTGCGCGGCAACGACCTCGACAATCCCGCCTTGCAGGGCCGCACGCGCACCAGCAGCTACGCCATCGGCGACACCATGTCCTTCCTGGACGACAAGGTGATGCTGACGCTGGGCCTGCGCCATCAGCGGCTGTCCTCGCGCAGCTATGCATACAACACGGGCAAGGAAAACGGCGCCTATGACGACAGCCGCAATTCCCCCGCGGCTGGCGTGGTGGTGAAGGTGGCGCCCAGCGTCTCGCTGTATGCCAACTACATCGAGGCGCTGGTCGCGGGCGACACCGCGCCGGCCAATGCCAATGGCAAGCCGGTGCCCAACGTGGGCACCAGTCTGTCGCCCTATGTATCCAAGCAGAAGGAAATCGGCGTCAAGTACGACGGCGATGGCCTGGGCGCCGGCCTGGCGCTGTTCTCGACCGACAAGCCGCGCGCCGCGTATGACGCCAACAACAACTTCACGGCGTCCGGCAAGGACCGCCACCAGGGCGTCGAACTGACTGTCTTTGGCGAGGCGAGCAAGCGCGTGCGTGTGCTGGGCGGCCTGACCTGGCTGGATGCCAAGCAGCGCGCCACCGGCAACGCCGCCATCGACGGCAACCGCGTCATCGGCGTGCCGCGCTTTCAGGCCAACCTGGGCGCGGAATGGGACATCCCCGGCGTGCAGGGCCTGACGCTGGATGGCCGTGTGGTGTACACCGGGGCGTCCTACGCGGACGATGCCAACACGCTCAAGGTGCCCGGCTGGACCCGCCTGGACGCGGGCCTGCGCTACATGATGGATGTGGACGGCCATGTGGTGACCCTGCGCGCCCGCGTCGAGAACATCGCCAACCGCAACTACTGGTCCTCGGTGGGCGGCTATCCCGGCAACGGCTATCTGGTGCTGGGCGGCCCGCGCACCTTCATGCTGAGCGCCAGCATGGACTTCTGAGGCCGCATGCGCGGCGGCGGGCCTACCAGAACCAGCCGCCGCGCGTCAGGTCCTGTTCGCAGCTCTTGTACTGCGTGGTGTAGCGCTCGGCGCGCGCCTTGACTTTCTGGGACACGGTCTTGAGCCAGGCCTTGCGGTCGTAGCTGCGGTTGCGGTAACCGGTCCAGCCTTCGTGGTAGTTCAGGTATTGGCCATAGGCATCGGACTTGGCCACGCCGTTCAGGCGCTGGGTCTTGTGCATGTACCAACCCATGAAATCGATCGCGTCGGCGAAGTTGTCGCGGCTGGAGCCCCAGCCGCCGGCGTCCTTCTTGTAGTCGTCCCAGGTCTCGTCCTTGACCTGGGCGTAGCCATAGGCGGAGCTGACGCGGCCCCAGGGAATGAGGCCCAGGAAGTAATAGCGGGGCGGCACCGCGTCCTGTTTGAAGGAGGACTCCTGGTACATCATGGCCATGGGAATGGGCACCGGCGCGCCCCATTTCTTCTGCACCTTGAGGGCGGCGTCGTGCCAGTCCGGCTTTTCCCGGAAGATGGCGCAGATGTTGTCGGGGTTCGAGGGCGGCGCGGTGGCGCAGCCGGCGAGCGCCAGCAGCAGGGGCGGCATCAGGAGCCGGATCATTGGCGGGGGTTCCTCCAGGCGCTCCACCGGCGTCCCGGCGGGCTATCTGTGTCAATGTGTGCCTGGATTGTATAAAAACGTTTCGTCCAAAATGCGCCGGCTTGGTGAAAAATCGTGAAAAAGATCGCTCGGACTGTCATTCCCGATGAATCAGCGCGCGATTTCGGCCGAATCCTCCGAGGCAAGCTCGCGGCGGGCGCGGCGGCCGAGCGCGCTCTAACAGATGGACACACGGCGCCGGCGTCCGATGTTATCGGGGCCAGATGCACGTGTTAATTTATGCGCCCAGGCGCGAGCGCCCGGCCGTTTGGTCCCACCTTTCCTAATCGTTGAACACCATGCACACGAACGTTGATCGCGCCCAGGCGGGCTCCCTTCGGAAAATGCGGGCTTCGGGCATGTTCGCCCTCGCGGTGAGCGCGGCCCTGACCTTCGCCGTCGTGCCGGGCATCGGCGCCGCGCAATCGGCCCATGGACACCAGCCGGCACAACCCGCCGCTGTCCAACCGCCCGCGACGCTGCCGGCGCCCGCGCCCACGGCTGCCGCCCGCGCCGAGCAGTCGGCAAGCGCCGGCGCCTTGGCGCCGGTGCAGAAGACCGACGTCAAGGACCAGGCCGCGTATGAGCGGCTGCTGGGCAACAGCGGCATCACGCTGCAATGGCTCTGGTCGGCTTCGCGCGGCCAGCTGAACGCCAAGGATGAGAACGGCGTGGTGCGCCTGGAAGGCACGCAGTCCAATTTCGAAGGCACGCTTAAGATCAAGGGCGAGGTCGTGTCCATCGGCAGCGACCGCTTCGTTCTGCGTGGCACCATCCTGATCCTGGACGCGCCGGACAAGGGCCGCCGCTGCGAACGCACGGGCGACTACGAGTTCCGCGCGACCGGCAAGCGCAAGTACTGGCGCATGCAGAAGATGGAAGCCTGCGGCGGTCTGACCGACTACGTGGACGTCTACTACTAAGGCCGCAGGCGCCTGCCCGTTCCCCTGCGTGACGGAACGGGCGCGGTCGCCAGCGGGGCGCGCGACGCGCAGCATGAAAAAAGGCCCTGGATCGCTCCAGGGCCTTTTCGCTTGGTCCAGGCCCGAAGGCCTGGAGGGCGGCGTTTACAGCTCGACGACGTCGGCCACGTCCTTGTAGTCCGCGATCTTGTCGAAGTTCAGGTATTGATAGATCTGGTCGCCGCTCTTGTTGATGACGCCCATGTCCACCATGTATTCCTCCTTGGTCGGAATACGGCCCAGCTTCGAGCAGATGGCGGCCAGTTCGGCCGAGCCCAGGTACACGTTGGTGTTCTTGCCCAGGCGGTTCGGGAAGTTGCGGGTGCTGGTCGACATGACCGTCGCGCCTTCGCGCACCTGCGCCTGGTTGCCCATGCACAGCGAGCAGCCCGGCATTTCGGTGCGCGCGCCGGCCGTGCCGAACACGCCGTAGTGACCTTCCTCGGTCAGTTGCGTGGCGTCCATCTTGGTCGGCGGGGCCACCCACAGCTTGACCGGGATGTCGCGCTTGCCTTCCAGCAGCTTGGACGCCGCGCGGAAGTGGCCGATGTTGGTCATGCAGCTGCCGATGAACACTTCGTCGATCTTGGCGCCGGCCACGTCCGACAGCGTCTTGACGTCGTCGGGGTCGTTCGGGCAGGCCACGATGGGTTCGTGCACGTCGGCCAGGTCGATCTCGATCACGGCGGCGTACTCGGCGTCGGCGTCCGGCTGCAGCAGCTTGGGATCGGCCAGCCAGGCTTCCATGGCCTTGATGCGGCGGCCCAGCGAGCGCTCGTCTTCATAGCCGTTGGCGATCATCCACTTCAGCATCACGATGTTGCTGTTGATGTACTCGATGATCGGTTCCTTGTTCAGGCGCACCGTGCAACCGGCGGCCGAACGTTCGGCCGAAGCGTCCGACAGTTCGAAGGCTTGCTCGACCTTCAGGTCCGGCAGGCCTTCGATTTCCAGGATGCGGCCGGAGAAGATGTTCTTCTTGCCCTGCTTGGCCACGGTCAGCAGATCCTGCTTGATCGCGTACAGCGGAATGGCGTTGACCAGGTCGCGCAGCGTGACGCCGGGCTGCATCTTGCCCTTGAAGCGGACCAGCACCGATTCCGGCATGTCCAGCGGCATCACGCCGGTGGCGGCGGCGAAGGCCACCAGGCCCGAACCGGCGGGGAACGAGATGCCGATCGGGAAGCGGGTGTGCGAGTCGCCGCCGGTGCCGACGGTGTCGGGCAGCAGCATGCGGTTCAGCCACGAGTGGATCACGCCGTCGCCCGGACGCAGCGAAATGCCGCCACGGGTGCTGATGAACTCGGGCAGCGTGTGGTGCGTCTTCACGTCCACGGGCTTGGGGTACGCAGCGGTGTGGCAGAACGACTGCATCACCAGATCGGCCGAGAAGCCCAGGCAGGCCAGGTCCTTCAGCTCGTCGCGGGTCATGGGGCCGGTGGTGTCCTGGCTGCCGACCGAGGTCATCTTCGGTTCGCAGTAGGTGCCCGGGCGCACGCCCTTGCCTTCCGGCAGGCCGCAGGCGCGGCCGACCATCTTCTGGGCCAGCGTGTAGCCCTTTCCGGAATCGACCGGGTCCTTGGGCAGGCGGAACAGCGTCGACGGCGCCAGGCCCAGCGCTTCGCGCGCCTTGGCCGTCAGGCCGCGACCGATGATCAGCGGAATGCGGCCGCCGGCGCGCACTTCGTCGAACAGCACGTCGGACTTCACTTCGAATTCAGCGATGACTTCGCCGTTCTTGATGGCCTTGCCGTCGTAGGGACGCAGTTCGACCACGTCGCCCATTTCCATCTTGGACACGTCCAGCTCGATCGGCAGGGCGCCGGCGTCTTCCATGGTGTTGTAGAAGATCGGGGCGATCTTGCTGCCCAGGCACACGCCGCCGAAGCGCTTGTTCGGCACGAAGGGGATATCTTCGCCGGTGAACCACAGCACCGAGTTGGTGGCGGACTTGCGCGACGAACCCGTGCCGACCACGTCGCCGACGTAGGCGACCAGGTGGCCCTTTTCCTTGAGCGATTCAATGAACTTGACCGGGCCGCGCTTGCCGTCTTCCTCCGGCTGGAACGCGGCGCCTTCGCGCTTGTTCTTCAGCATCGCCAGGGCGTGCATCGGGATGTCGGGACGGGTGGTGGCGTCCGGGGCCGGCGACAGGTCGTCGGTGTTGGTTTCGCCGGGCACCTTGAAGACGGTGATCGTCAGGCTCTGGGGCAGCTCGGGGCGGCTGGTGAACCATTCGGCGTCGGCCCAGCTTTGCAGCACGGCGCGCGCGTTGGCGTTGCCCTTGTCGGCCTTTTCCTTCACGTCGTGGAAGGAGTCGAACATCAGCAGGGTCTTCTTCAGCGCCTCGGCGGCGATGGTGCCGATTTCAGCGTCGTCCAGCAGTTCGATCAGCGGGCCAATGTTGTAGCCGCCGAGCATGGTGCCCAGCAGTTCGGTCGCCTTGGCGCGGCTGATCAGCGCACAAGCTTCCTTGCCCAGCGCCACGGCGGCCAGGTACGAGGCCTTGACCTTGGCGGCGTCGTCCACGCCGGCAGGCACGCGGTGCGTCAGCAGCTCGACCAGGTTCTGCTCCTCGCCGGCGGGCGGGTTCTTCAGCAGTTCGATCAGTTCGGCGGTTTGTTTGGCCGTCAAGGGCAGCGGGGGGATCCCCAGGGCCGCGCGCTCGGCGACGTGTTGACGATAAGTATCCAGCATGGAAGGCCTGCTCAAAGTCGGGTTGGAAGAAGGGTTACCGGACGGATTGTAGAGGCAAGGCCGGCCGCTCGCAAATGTCTTATATCTTATATAAGACTTGCGGCGGCGCGACTGTTGCCGGCAGGCGACGGCATGGTCGTCGTCGATCCGGCCCCGGTTGATTCAGGCGTCGCCCTTACTCGGGCACGGCGTCGTAGACCACCGCGACGCGCTTGAAATTGGCGCCGTATTGTTTCACGTCCAGCTGGAACGGCGCGCTGTCGCCGGGCGCCAGGCGCGGCAGCCGCAGCTCCTCGGAACGGGCGCCGGTCAGCTGGTCTTGCGCGTCGTACAGGCTGATCCAGACCTTGACCTTCTTGACCGCGGCCTGGTCGTCATTGCGCACGCGTCCGTGGACCACCACATACTTGTAGCGGAAGCGGTAGCTGAAGTTCAGCGTGCCGGTGCCGACCGCGGCTTCGGTGTTTTCGACCGTCACCGCCAGCTTGGGGCGCGGGCCGGGCAGTTCGGCGCGCTTGGCGGGAGTCCAGTCCGTCTTGACCTCGGTGTAGCGCGCGAAGTCGCGCCCGACCAGCTCCACCGGCACGCGTTCGCCTGGATACAGATAGGCGGGCAGCTCCCAGGACTGACGCAGTTCCAGCGGCTGCGAGCCGTCGAACACGGCGATCGAGGCGCGCGGCGACAGCGCGACGTAGCGATCGCTGGTGTTGCTGACCTCGGCGTAGAGCCGGGGGCGGTCGATCTCGTCGAGCAGCCGGCGCGGCGCGCTGAGCTTGAGCTGGGCGGGATCGAACAGGGCGAAATTCTCGTCCAGCAGTTCCAGCGCAGTCAGCCGGGGCTTTGGAATCGCTCGGATGGCCGCCGGGCTGATGCGCTGCATCCGGCTGGCGGCGTTGGCCTGCGTGCTGGCGTCCTGGCCGCCGGACGCCGTGGTCTGGACCATGTATTCATAGGATGCGACCGCGCCTTCGCCGTACAGCTCGCAGCGCACGTCGAAGGTGGTGGCGGCGCCGGCCGCCAGCGAGCCCGCCGCGCCGTAGCCGTTGCCGCTGCCGATCAGCTTGCCGCCGGCGTCGTACAGCATCACCGTGACCTGCGCGCCGGAGATGGCGCTGGCGCCTTCATTCTTCAGGATGCCGACCAGCCGGTGCGCGCCGTCATTCTGGACCAGCTGCACCTTGCTGGCGGCGACCTGCCGGGTGATGGCGCTCATCGCGGGGCTGACCGAGCCGATGCGCAGCTCGTAGCGGCTGTAGGGCTGGCTGGGCAGGTCGATCAGCACCGGGCTGTACTCGCCGGGCAACAGGGTGCGTGACAGCGGCGAGCCGCTGGCCGAGTTCTGCGCCAGATCGCCCTGGTAGAACTGCGCGCTGACGCTGGGCGCGTTGATGGGCTTGCCAGTCTCGTTGCGCATCATCAGCAGCAGCTGCTTGCGGCTGCCGTTGGCGATTTCACGGGTGTCCGTCAGTTTCACCAGCGAGGCGTCGATGGGCGGAACGCGCGGCGCCGCCTGATACGACGTGCGCGAGGAGCCGTTCATCAGCGAGATGACCACGGGAATGGAGATCACGGCCACCGCGATCGCGGCGGCCGTGATGACCAGATTGGGCTTGACGCGCGGCGTTGCCGGCGCCTGCATGCCGCGCAGGATCTGCTCCAGCCGCTCGGCGACGTTGTCCTCGACCAGCGTCACGGCCTGGCAGTGGGTGCAGCGGTACTCGTTCTGGTCCAGCTTGGTGAAGTGGCCGCTGCCGCAATTCGAGCAGGTCAGGGTCACGGTATTGATGGTGGCGTGTTTGGCTGTCATGGACGCGGGCTGCGGGCGTATGGGTGTCTGGTGCGCACGCGGTGCCTGGGAGGGCTGGCGCGGCGGCTGCGCTGGCCGGCAAGGATAGCGGTGGAGCGGCCATCAGACATGGACGCTCGCATCTATTTGTGACAAAAAATGTGGAGCTTTCCGCTGGCGGGCCCGGACTAGGCCCGGTGCTATCATCGCGTCCTTCTCCATACGCCATCTGGCAAGCGCGTCCGCCGTTCCCAATCGTTTCCTCCCTGGCCGCGCCGCGCGGCGGGCAGAGCCGAGGCAGGTCAGGCTCTTTCCCCGCTGAGCATCTACCAACATCTGCTGTTCCTGGCCTGCGTGGCGCTCGCCACCTATGCGCAGACCATGACCGGTTTCGCCTTCGGCCTGGTGTTGCTGGGCCTGTCCGGAGTGTTTCAGCTGGCCTCGGTGTCCGAGGTGGCCAACGTGGTGAGCGTGCTGTCGCTGGTGAACGCGGCCGTCACGCTGGCCCGCGCCAAGCCGCAGGTGAACTGGCGATTGCTGGCGCCGGCGCTGGGCAGCAGCCTTGCCGGCGTGGTCGCGGGCGTGTTCGCGCTGGCCTGGATCAGCGGTTCGATGGCCGTGGCGCTGCAACTGCTGCTGGGCGTGACCATCATGGCCTGCGCCGTCTTGCTGGTGGCGCGCGCCGAACCCTTGCCGCGCCTGTCCTCGCGTGGTTCCTTCGTCTTCTTCGGCAGCGTGTCCGGCCTGCTGGGCGGTTTGTTTTCCAGCGCCGGGCCTCCCATGGTCTATCACCTGTACCGCCAGCCGCTGCCGCTGGCGTCCATCCGCAACAGCCTGCTGATCCTGTTTTCGTTCAATGCGATGGCGCGCCTTGGGCTCGTGACCAGCCAGGGCCAGTTCCAGGCCTCATCCTTCTGGCTGAGCGCGCAGGCGTTGCCGCTGGTGATCGCCGTGACCTGGGCGGCGCGCCGCTACGGCAGCGCCGGATCGATGAAGACCATCAGGCGCATGGTGTTCGTGTTGCTGCTGGCGGCCGGAGCCGGGCTGGTCGTGCCCGCCGCCCGCCAGCTGGCGGGCGGATAAGGCACCTGGCCGGCGCGTCCGCGCTAGCGTTCGCCGCTGATGTAGCGTTCCAGTTCGGTAATGATGAACTTTTGCTCGCTCATCACATCCTTGACCAGGTCGCCGATCGACACCAGGCCGACCAGTTTCTGTTCATGGATGACGGGCAGGTGCCGGAAGTGGCGCTCGGTCATGAGCGCCATGCAGTGCTCGCGGGTGTCTTCCGGGCGCACGTAGTAGACCGAGTCGGTCATGATGTCGCGGACCTTGGTGGTGCGCGAGGAGCGGTCCTGCAGCACGATCTTGCGGGCGTAGTCGCGTTCGGTGAGCATGCCCAGCACCGTCTCGCCATCCACCACGACCACGGCGCCGATGCCGCGTTCGGCCATGGTGCGGATGGCGTCGTAGACGGAGGAGTCCGGCGCCACCGTCACGACCGCCGGATTGGACTTTTCCCTGAGAATCTCAGCCACTTTCTTCACGATGCGCTCCCGAATCGCTGCCTGGGTTCAAACCCTGGCCGCCCCGCGCGGCTGATGCCTTCATCGCCGCGAGGCGCGGTCCTGGCTCCATCCTAAGCCCGAGCCCCGACTTGCCGCAAGCGCGCCGGCGGAGCCGGGCGTCCGGGCGACTCGGACCTGTCATCCGGCGGCAACATCGTGCGTCCGGGCGGCGGCGGGCGGCTCGGGTAGCCGCCCGCCGCCGCCTGTTCCGAATCAACGGATCAGGAAGCCGGCGCCGACCGGATCGTTCTGGTCGATCACCCAACGCGCCGTGCCCAGGATGCTGGCGGTGCCCTTGACCGTGGGACGGACCGCGCGGGTGCCGTTCAGGTCGACCTCGCCCAGCAGGCAGCCTTCGAAGGTGCCGCTGCCCAGCAGGCCCTCGGAGCGGATCGGCTGGTTCAGGCCAAGTTTGCCGCGGGCCTCGAACATGGCCATCATCGCGCTGGTGCCGGTGCCGCCGGGCGAGCGGTCGAGCTGGCCGGCGCTGAACACGTGCACGTTCTTGTAGAAGGCGCCCTCGATGGTGGGCTCGTGCCAGAACGTGATGAAGTTCAGATTGTTGATATGGGCCTCGGTCGGGTGCTGGATGCGCTGGCGGGCGTTGAGCTGGTCGCGCACGATCAGGCCCATGCGCGACAGCTCGGTGCCATTGTCCGGCGAGATGCGCAGGCCGCAGCGCGACAGGTCGACGATGCCGAAGTAGTTGCCGCCCCACACGATGTCGGCCGACAGCGCGCCGTAGCCGGGCAGTTCCACCGGGATATCCTGCGCGGCCACATAGGCCGGCACGTTCTCGAAGCGCGTCCACAGCACCTGCTCGCCTTCCGAGGCGACTTCCGACACGACCAGGCCGGCGGTGGTCTCGAAGCGGATGCGGGTGATGCCGTCCGGACCGCGCGGCACCAGGCCGTTGGCCACCATCGCCATGCTGACCGCGATGGTGCCGTGGCCGCACATGTGCGAGTACTCGGTGCCGTCGATGTAGATCAGGCCGGCGTCGAACTCGGGGCTGGACGGCGGCGTCAGGAACACGCCGAACATGTCCTTGTGGCCGCGCGGCTCGCGCATCAGCGCCTTGCGCAGCCAGTCATAGCGCTGTTCCAGGAAGGCGCGCTTTTCCAGGATGGTCGAGCCGGCGGGATAGGGGATGCCGCTGTGGACGATGCACAGGGGCTCGCCCTCGGTATGGGTATAGATGACGTCGAACGCGTCTTGCTTGCGCATGGCGTGTGCTCCAGGCTTGGGGGTAGGGTAAGGGTTCATTGGCCGCGTTCGGACAGCATGTCCAGCCCGACGGTCAAATCGAGGATGACGATGGCGATCACCGCTGCCGCGATCGTGGCGCCCGAGACGGCGGCGATGGTCGGATCGATCGTGTACTGCACGTAGTTGAAAAGCTTGACGGGGATGGTGTTCAGGTCCGCCGTGGTGTTGAAGATCGACAGCTCCACGTTGATCCACGACGAGATGAAGGCGAAGATCGATCCGGTCACGATGCCGGGCCGGATCTGCGGCAGCGTCACCAGGAAGAAGGTGGTCCAGGGACTGGCGCCCAGGTCCGCCGAGGCTTCCTCCAGCGCGCGCTGCTCCGGCGTCAGCAGGCCCAGCGTGGCGCGCAGCACGAAAGGGGCGATGATGACGACGTGGCCGATCAGCAGGGACAGGAAGCTGCGTGTCAGGCCGAAATACGCGCCGTACTGCAGCAGCGCCGCGCCCAGCACGATGTGCGGCAGGACCAGCGGTGACATCAGCACCGACGACAGCGCCGCCTTGCCCGGGAATTCGTGGCGCGCCAGCGCCAGGGCGGCGGGCACCGTAAGCAGCACCGCCGCCGCGGTGGCGGCCAGCGCCAGCACGGTGCTGGTGGCGAAAGCCGCCGCGTAGCCGGGCTCGGCCAGCATGGCGCGATACCAGTCCAGCGTCCATCCCTGCGGCGGGAAGGCCAGGTAGGGCGTGGCCGTGAAGGACGCGCCCAGGATCACCAGCAGCGGCAGGGCCAGGTAGGCGAGCACGCCCAGGGCGGACAGGCGGATCAGGCAGCGGGCGATCATCGTGCGCCTCCGGGCGGAACGGCGGCGCGGTTTGCCAGCGCCACCAGGATCAGGGTCAGGACCAGCAGCACCATGCTCAGCGCGCCGCCGTAGTGGAAGTCGAACACCGTGCTGTACTGCTGGAAGATCAGCATGGACAGCACCGTGACGCGCCCGCCGGACAGCAGCGCCGGCGTCACGTAGGCGCTGACCGCCAGCGTGAAGACGATGATGGCGCCGGATATCACGCCCGGCAGCGTCAGCGGCCAGGTGACGTGCACGAAGGTGGCCGCGGGGCTGGCGCCCAGGTCCGCCGAGGCCTGCTCGCAGGCCGGGTCGACGCGCGCCAGCGCATTGCCCACGGCCAGCACCACGAAGGGCAGCAGCACGTAGACCATGCCGATCAGGATGCCCAGCTCCGCGCCGATGAAGCGCACCGGACGGTCGGCAGCGCCGGTCGCCATCAGCGCCTGGTTGATCAGCCCGTTGCGGCCCAGTAGCACCATCCAGCCGAAGGCGCGCACGATGTTGCTGGTGAACAGCGGCACCACCAGCAGGATCACGCAGGCCCGGCGCCATGCCCGCCAGCGCACCACCCGCACCAGATACCAGGCCAGCGGATAGCCCAGTGCCACGCAGATCAGGGTGGTGTAGAAGGCCAGCCGGAACGTCACCAGGATCACGTCCCAGTGGTACTGATCCGCCAGCACGCGCAGGTAGTTGGCCGGTGTCAGGGCGGTGCCCGACGGGCCGCCGGTGATGCTGGCCAGCGCCACCACGGCCAGCGGGGCCAGGAAGAAGGCCGCGAAGAACAGCGCGGGCGCGGCCAGCAGCAGGGCGGGCGCGCGCAGGGAGCGGCGCGTCATGATTGTCCGCCGATCAGGTGCAGGTCCGTGGCCGCGAAGGCCAGCGTGGCGGCGTCGCCCGCGCGCAGCCCCGCCGGCGCGGCGCCGCCGTGCCGCGCCACCAGCGTCTGTCCGTCCACGTCCACGTGGATCATGCAGTGGCTGCCCACGTTGATCACGTCGCGCACCGTGCCGCTCAGCGCGCAGTCCGCGCCGGGTCCGTCCTGCGCGAGGCGCAGGTCTTCCGGACGCAGCAGCGCCAGGCCGCTGGCCGGCGCGTCGCCGGCCGAGCGCGTCACGCGCAGGCCCTGCGCCTGCAGCCGCAACGCGCCGCCCGCCTCGACGGCGTAGGGGATCAGGTTGGCGTCGCCGATGAACTCGGCCACGAAGCGCGAGGCCGGACGCCGGTAGATGTCGGCGCCCGCGCCGGCCTGTTCGATGGCGCCGGCGCGCATCACGACAATGCGGTCGGCCATGGTCATGGCCTCTTCCTGGTCGTGCGTGACAAAGACGAAGGCGATGCCCAGCCTGGCTTGCAGGTGCTTGAGCTCAAGCTGCATGCGCTTGCGCAGCTTCAGGTCCAGCGCCGACAGCGGCTCGTCCAGCAGCAGCAGCTTGGGCCGGTTGACGATGGCGCGCGCCAGCGCCACGCGCTGCTGCTGTCCTCCGGACATCTCGCGCGGGTAGCGCGGGCCGAACTCGGCCAGGCCCACCATGTCCAGCGCAGCCCGCGCGCGCTCTGCGGCTTCGGCCCGCGACGCGCCCTGGCGGCGCGGGCCGTAGGCCACGTTGTCCAGCACGCTCATGTGCGGGAACAGAGCATAGTTCTGGAACACCGTGTTCAGCGGGCGATGATGGGGCGGCAGGCGGCTGACGTCGCGGCCTTCGATCAGGATGCGGCCGGCATCCGGCGTGAGGAAACCGGCGATCGAGCGCAGCAGCGTGGTCTTGCCGCAGCCGCTGGGGCCCAGCAGCGCGACGAACTCGCCCTGGTTGATGGCCAGATCGATGCGGTCCAGCGCCTGGTAGGCGCCGAAGCGCGTCGACACGCCTTCTATGGATAGCAAAGCGGACATGGCGGTTCCTGCATTCAGCGCTTGCGGGCGACCTGGCGGTTCCAGGCCTCGGTGACTTCGGCGCGGCGGCTGTTGATCAGGTTCCAGTCGAACAGGCTCAGGTTCTGCACCGAGCCTTCGGCGCCCCAGGGCAGCTTGCGCGCCACGTCGGGCGGCACCTGGGTGTTCCTGACGGCCGGCCCCAGGTAGAGCCGCTGCGCCAGGCAGGCCGCGGCCTGCGGCGTGAGCGCGGTATCGATGAAGCGCTGCGCGGCGGCCTTGTTCGGCGCGCCCTTGACCAGGTGCAGCCGGGCGTCGGTGGCCCAGGCGCCTTCCTTGGGCACGGCGAAGCCGATCGGCAGGCCCTTGTCGATCAGGTCCCAGGCGCCCACGTTGAAATGCGCGCCGATCACCGCTTCGCCGCTCTGGTAGGCATTGGTGGCCGCACCCGAACTGTCGAAGTACAGCGCCGTGTCCAGCGTGGCGAGCTTGGCGTAGAGCGGGGCCAGGTTGGACGGATCCACCGACCAGACGCGCGCCAGGAAGAACACGAAAGGCACGCCGGAGGAATTGGCGGGCGAGGGCAGGGCCACCGCGCCGGCGTATTCGGGCCGCCACAGGTCCTTCCAGCTGGCCGGCGGCTGCTTGACCTCGCGCGTGTTGTAGACGATGCCCAGCGAGTAATAGCCGGAGCTGACCGCATAGGCGGCCCCGTCCTTGCGATACACGCCCTGGTCGATCACGTTTTTCAGGTTCGGGATGGCCGCCGGGTCCAGCGTGTCCAGCACGCCCGCCTGCTCGGCCAGCTCGCTGATGCCGCCGTCCAGCCAGGCCACGTCGATGGTGGGCGCGGCCTTCTGCTGCTGGAGCTTGGCCAGCGTCGTGGTCGAGGTGCCGACCTCGGGAGATACCTGCACGCCGGTCGCCTGGGTGTAGGGCTCGGCGACGCAGGCGTGGAACGCGTCGCCCCAGTTGCCGCCGTACCAGGCGACGGTGATCTTCTGCTGCTGCGCGCCCGCCAGTGGGGCCGTGATTAGCCCCGCAGCGAGCAAGGCGGCGCCAACGGCGCCGCGGACGAATGTTGCCATGTCGGATTCCCCTTGTCGTTTGTCGATCCGTGATCTGGACACTGTCTAGCCACATCCGCATCTTGGTGGATGCCCGGGAAAACCAGCTTGAAGGCGCGGGACATAAATTTGAATAATTGCGTCATGCAGCCGCCGCTTTCCGCCCCAACCGAGCCCGTTCCCTATGAAGACGATGCCGATGCCCCGGCTCGGGGAAAACCCGCGCTCGCGGTTGGCATCGTGTTGCTGGACCAGTTCACGCTGGCCGCCTTCGCGGGTTTTGTCGACGCCTTGCGCCTGGCCGGCGATCACGGCGGACGCAGCCGGCAGATCCACACGTCCTGGCGGGTGATGAGCTGGGACGGCAAGCCGCGCTGCTCCAGCGCGGGCCTGACCATCGACGTGGCGGCGGGCCTGCCGGACGATCCCGAGCAGTTCGACTACGTGGCAGTCTGCGGCGGCAATGACTACATCAACGGGCGCATGCCCGAGCCCTTGCGGGACTGGCTCCGGCTGGCCGCCGAGCGGCGCGTGCGGCTGCTGGGCATCTGCACCGGCACTTTCGCGTTGGCGCAGGCCGGCGTGGTCGGGCCGCGCACGGTCTGCGTGCACTGGAACGTGCTGGAAGCTTTTCGCGAGCGCTTTCCGCAGACCCGCGCCGTGGTGGACCGGCTGTTCATCGACGAGGGCGACTTGATTTCCTGCGCGGGGTCGACCGCCGCGATCGACCTGGGCCTGTACCTGGTGGCGCGCCATTGCGGCCGCGACAAGGCGCAACAGGCCATGCGCCACATGATGCTGCAGGGCGTGCGGCCGGCGCGCGTGCCGCAGGCGCATTTCCGCAGCGATCTCTCCGGCATCCAGGATCTGCGCGTCAGGCAGGCCGCGCATTTCATCGAGCAGCGCATCGACAATCCGCCGCCGCTGGACGCCATCGCCCGTTATGTCGGCGTCGGGCGCAGGCAGCTGGAACGGGCGTTCCGCCTGGCCACGGGTTTATCGCCGATGGCTTTCCAGCGCCAGTTACGCCTGGAATATGGCTGCTGGCTGCTGCTGAACAAGCCCAGCAGCATTACCCAGGTTGCGCTGGATTGCGGTTTCGCCGACGGCGCGCATTTCTCGCGCGACTTCCGCGCGCATTTTGGCGTATCCCCGCGTCAATATCTGCAATCCGGGGCGGCCGTCGCGCGCGAACCCGATTCCGTGGGCGGTCTGGCGACAGTCTGAATCAATCGGGTTTTACGGGGCGCATGCCGGTTGCTCGCCGGCATATACGGGGCGCACCCGTGATAACCCAGGGAAATTAATGCGCTTTCAGCTTTCCGCAAGACTCGCGCGGCGGGTTTCCCTATTTTTGTAACCCGTTGATATTTTTTTGGAAACCGCGCCCTGGAAAATATTGAGAATGGCGCCTTTTTGAGATTAAATATTTTCGACTGGATACATTCTGCTGTTTTTTGTTTTCAGTAGACCTACCGTCATCGCGGGGATGGCGGAAAACGTAGGCGGCCTGTGGCGCGGCGCGGCGCGCACAGCCGGATCGCGGGCGCGCAGACGGTTTTCCTGATTGTTTTGCGGTTGTTTGTCGGTGTCAGCAGTTTCGTCCATCCCTCGCAGGAGGCGTCATAATGCATTGGCTTACCCTCAACCGCCTGCTCCGCGTCGAACGCGGCATGCAGAAAGCGGATCTATACGGTCAGATCGCGGCAATTCACAAAGCCCAGGCAGTCATCGAGTTCGATCTTCAGGGTCATGTCCTGATGGCCAATCAGAATTTCCTGGACACCATGGGTTATTCCCTGGACGAGGTTCTGGGACAGCATCACCGCATGTTCATACGCCCGGAAGAACGTGATTCCGCCGCCTATGCCGAGTTCTGGGAAAAACTGGGGCAGGGCGCCTACGATGCCGGCCGTTATCGGCGCGTGCGCAAGGACGGCAGCGATGTCTGGCTGCAAGCCACCTACAGTCCGATCTGTGACAAGCGCGGTCGCCCGTTGAAAGTGATCAAGTACGCGACCGATATCAGCGAACAGCAGCAGCGGCAGGCCGATTTCGAAGGCCAGCTGGCGGCGATTTCGAAAGTCCAGGCGATCATCGAATTCGAGCTGGACGGCACGATACTACGCGCCAATGAGCTGTTCCTGGATGCCATGGGCTACCGCGCCGACGAAGTCGTCGGCCGTCATCACAGCATGTTCGTCACGCCGGAGGAGGCGCGCGGCGCCGCCTACCAGGAATTCTGGCGCAAGCTGCGCGAAGGCCGCCATGACGCCGGACAGTATCTGCGCATCGGCAAGGGCGGCCGGCAGGTCTGGATCGAGGCCAGCTACAACCCCATCCTCGATGCCGAGGGTCGGCCCTTCAAGGTGGTCAAGTACGCCACGGACATCACCAAGCGCTTCACCGCCGCGCAGACGCTGCGGGTCACGGTGCAGGGCTTGACCGAGAATGCCGAACGCGCGTCCCAGGCCAACACGCTGGCGCAGGATGCCTGCAAGGTGGCCGAAGAGGGCGGCCGCACGGTGCAGGACGTGGTGCGCACGATGTCCGCCATCACCGACAGCTCGCGCCGCATTTCCGAAATCATCGGCGTGATGGACGGCATCGCCTTCCAGACCAACATCCTGGCGCTCAACGCCGCGGTCGAGGCGGCCCGGGCCGGCCCGCACGGCAAGGGTTTCGCCGTGGTCGCGGCCGAGGTGCGCAGCCTGGCGCAGAACAGCGCCGCGGCGGCCAAGGAGATCAAGGGGCTGATCACCACGTCGGTGGAGCAGATCCAGGCGGGAGCGGTCCAGGTCCAGTCGGCCGGCAGCACCATGGATGACATCGTCACGTCGTCGCACCGGGTCACCGAGATCATGGGCGAGGTGGTCCAGGCATCGCTGGCGCAGTCGTCCAAGCTTGGCGACGTGACCGAAGACATCACTGCGATGACCGCCGACGCCGCCCAGGTGCTCAGGCAATCGACGGCCGAGCGCGAGGTGCGGCCGGTCTCCGTGGTCAAGCCGGTGGCGCAGGGCGTGCGGGCGCGCCCCGCGGCCAATACGCCCATGCCGTCCAAGCCGGTGTTGGAGTACGTCCGCTACTGAAGGGCGCGGCAGGTGGACGGCGGGATGCGCTATAAAGTGCGTCTTGCCTGAACTTCGCGGGCCCGGGCGGCAAGATCGCCCACCGGGCCTGCCGCCATTGCCACGCCCATGACCGAATCCGAAGCCCTGGCCCTTGCCTCGCACCGCCATTACAAGGGCGGTCTGTACCGCTATGTGGGCGAAGCCCGCCATTCCGAAACGCTGGAAACCATGGTGGTGTACGAACACCTGTGGCCGCATGCGCGCGGCCTGTGGGTGCGGCCGGCGGACATGTTCTTCGGCCAGCTGGCCGACGGTTCGCCGCGCTTCGCGCCGCTGGACGCCAAGTGAGCGGCGCGCGGGCCTTGCCGGCGCCCCTGGCCGCCGCGCTGCATGCGCTGCGCGGCCCTTTCGTCGTGGCCGACCTGGAAACCACCGGCCTGTCCACCGCCAGTTGCGAGATTCTTGAAATCGCCGCGGTGCGCGTGCAGGCCGATGGCGTTTGCGAGCGGGAATATGCGCAGGTGGTACGCACAAGGGGCCGGGTGCCGCCGTTCATCAGCCAACTGACCGGCATCACGCAGGCTGAAGTGGACCGGTTTGGCATCCCCGTGAGGCAGGCGTTCTCGTCCTTCCTGGATTTCGTCGAGGACCTGCCGGTGTTCTTTCACAACGCCTCGTTCGACCGACGCTTCCTGGCGGCCGCCTCGGACCAGACCGGGCTGGCCTTCGCCAACCCGGTGCACTGCACGCTGGCGCTGGCGCGACGCGCCTGGCCGGAACTGCCGTCCCATAAACTGGATATCCTGGCCCGTCACGTGGGCGCGTCGGATCCGACGCACCGCGCCCTGGCCGATGTGCGTACGACCGTGGCGGTGGCGCTGGCCGCCGGGGCCAGGCTGGCGCGGGCTTGATGCCCGCCCGATGACTGCGGGAGCGCGACATGAGCGATTTGCGGGAGATCACGGCGGCGGTGCGCCGATTCGCCGAGGAACGGGAATGGCAGCCCTTTCATACGCCCAAGAATCTGGCGATGGCCCTGGCCGGCGAGGCGGGCGAGCTGCTGGCCCTGTTCCAGTGGCTGACCGCCGAAGAGTCTCGCGGCCTGTCGCCGGCGCGCCTGGCCGAGGTCGCCGACGAGATCGCCGACGTGCAGATGTATCTGGCGGCGCTGGCCGATCAGCTGGACATCGACATCGCCGGCGCGGTCTCGGCGAAGATGGCCAAGAACGCGCTGAAGTATCCGGCGGATCGCTTTCGCGGCAGCGCGCGCAAGTATGACGATCCGCCCGAAGCGGACTGAACGCTACAGGACTTTCTGCTCGTGATGCACCTGTGGCGGCTCGACGAAGAAGCCTGCCACGAGCTTGCGCCATTCCTGGAAATCGGTGGATTCGCGGAAGTCCACCATGTGGTTTTCCACGGTTTCCCAGTCGACCACGAGCGTGTAGCGCTGCGGTTGTTCGATGCTGCGATAGAGCTGCATGTCGTGGCAGCCGCGGGCGCGCAGGAACAAGGGCCTGGCTTGGGCCACGCCGGCCTCGAACAGCGCCTCCTGGCCTTCACGGACGTGAATGCTGGCGATCTCCTGGATCATTCTGGGTCTCCGTAGGAATGGTGCCGGGCGCAATCCCGCCGGCCGGAGTAGTATGGCTGAAAAACTCCGCACGCGTCGCCCGATGGCAGGCGCGCCAACCCCGTTCCGGCCCCACCGATGACCCGAGTCGCCACCTTGCCGCGCCTCATCGCTGTCCGACTGCTGTGGTATGCGGCTGTCGGTGCGGTTGCGCTGCTTGCCTTCAAGTTGCACACGCAGTTCGGGGCAGATGTGCTGCTGACGGCGATCGCCGCCTACGTGCCCTTGTCCCTGTCGTTCCTGCCCGTCCTGGCCTGGCTGTGCGGTCGCCGCCGCGAATCCGGACGAGCGGACGCGCAAGCCGCGCCGGGTTGGCCGGGATACCTGGCCGCCGCGACCGGCATTGTCATGCTGGCCGGCTATCATGTGGCGGCCGCGCCGTACCTGGCCGAATGCGGCATCCTGCTGTTGCTGGTGGCAGCCGATCTGTGGCTGGTTCGCAAGGAGTCGGCGTACTTCCTGGCCCTCGCCGGCTGACATTCCCTTTCCCGGCCAGATTCTCTCCCGACGCTTCCGACGCCGTGCCCGCCGCCTTTGCTCCGCGACGCCATGTACGCGTCCGTCCGGGGCGAGACGTTCGCCCGTGAAACCTATGCCTGGACCGTCACTTGCATCATCCTGGCCTATGCCCGCGCGGGCCCGACCCGGGATGGCGTAGTCCGCTGGTTTGCGCGGTGCAGCACCTGCTGCTTTCGTCGGCGCCGGCTGACAAACAGCCTAACGCGCATCTGCCATCCACGGACCCGCATGCGCGCTAGGCAAGGCGGGCGAGTCGCGCGGCTGCTTTGCCCTCCATAGTGCTGAGCCGCTCCGGCGGATCAGGCCAAGCCGCCCTCCATTCATCCTCCATATGCATGGCCCGCGCATCCGCGCACGCAAGATGCCCGCAACTTTGGCGAGATTGTGGCGTGCTTGCGCATGGCGCCAGCCGGACGGTCCGCCGTTTAACCGATATCGACACACTTTGGACGGCGCAATCATTCCGTACCAATACGAAAGTTCCACGCGTCCTGCCGCGGCATGACGGGACTGCTGGAGAAGTAGAGGTCCGCGCCGGTCGGCCACCGGCAGCCTGTACATCCGTATCCACGGATCAGGAGGAGCTCAAATGAAACAGCTCGCAGCAGTCGCAGTCCTGTCGATGTGCGCCGCTTCCGCGTACGCGGCGGGTCCCGGACCCAGCGTATCCATCTCGGGTTATAGCGGGAACATCCATGGCACCGTGTCGTCCGTGTCGACTGGCAGTTCGGTGGTTTCCACCCAGGTCAACGGCTACGGTTCGTCCAGCCAGACCTCGTTCGGCGAAACGGGCGGCGTGGCGCAAGCCAGCGGGTCGTTCAGCCACAACGGCATCGAAACCGTCACCAGCACGCGGCAATACGCCACCAGCGATACCTACGGCCACGTGAGCGGCAATGCGCCGATCATGGTGGGCGACAGCATCGCCAATGGCGGCGCCACGTTCGAGAAGACCGACACGAACGCTTCCGCCACGGGATCGTTCCATGCGGCGACTTTCGGCGCGACGGCGTCGATCCAAGGGATCGGAGGGATTGGCCACTTCCAAGGGTTCAACCACTGAGCCAGCGTTCCGGACGGCTTCGGCCGTCCGGGCAAGGGGACATCATGAAGACCATTGTTCTTGCCCTATCCCTGTCGCTCGCGGCGTTCTCAGCCACGGCGCAGACCAACAGCGCCTCGTCGTCCACCACGTCCGCGACCTCGGGCGCGACCAACGCCGGCAACACGCAAGGCATCACGTTCAATTCCAAATCCGACGCTTCCGGCACCTTGCGCACGGCGCCCGCCATGGGTGGGCAGAGCTTCTACGGCTCGTTCTCTTCGGACAGCTGCATGGTGTCGGCGGGCGGGGGCGGCTCGGTCGTCGGCTTCGGCATGAACGTCGCGTTCCCGATCGAGGATCAGAAGTGCAGCCTGCGGCGCAACTTCGAACGCACCATGCAGGCGGCGGCGTCCACCAAGGATCCCGACCGCTCGCGCCGGCTGGAAACCGCGGCCATCGACATTCTGTGCCAGACGGACGATCGGACCAAGGCCGCGCTGGTGGCGCAGGGGCTGTGCACCAATCCCGCCCTGACCACGGCTGATCACCGCTTCGACAATTCCGCCGTGGCGCAGACCTCGACGCCGGCCTCCGCGCCGCCCGCCTCGCCGGCCGCGCTCGCGCCCACGCCGCAGACGCCTGTCGCCCAGGCTTTCCCGGTGCAATCGGTGCAGAGCGGCGCCATGAATTCGCCGCCCTTGCGTAACCCGCGCCTGGATCGGCAGGGCATGCTGGATATGTACTCGCCGGGCTGACGCGCGTGGGCAGCGGACCCGGCGGCTAGGACGTGGCGGGCGGAGCCGCCAGGCCCGGCGCGTCCACGGTCCGGGCCGGCGGGGTGGGGGCAAGCAGCACGGTGGTCGGCGATGACACCTCCAGTCCCGCCTCGCGCAGGCGACTCAGCACCGTGAACAACAGTGCGCTGCGCACGCCATAGGCCGCGCGCGGCGATGAGACGTAGCCCTTGGCGTTGAAGATCAGGTTGCCGCCATCCAGGCCATCCAGGAAGACATTCGGCGCGGGCGTGGCCAGGATATCGGCGTGGTCGGCGAAGGCTTGCAGGATGGCGTCGCGGGCGCGTTCGGCGTCCGTCGACAGGGGCATGGGCAGCTTGATCTGCACCAGGCCCAACGGGCTGGAGCGCGTCACGTTGCGCACGGTCTTGGTGATGAATTCCGAATTCGGCACGATCACGGTCGAACGGTCGCTCATCTGGATTTCGGTCGCGCGGACGTTGATGCGCAGGATGTCGCCTTCCACGCCGCCCAGCGAGACCCAGTCGCCGACCTGGACAGGACGTTCCGCCAGCAGGATCAGGCCCGACACGAAGTTCTGCACAATGGCCTGCAGGCCGAAACCGATACCCACGGACAAGGCGCTGGCGATCCAGGCCACCCGTTCCAGTCCGATGCCGGCGGCCGACAGAGCCAGCGCCACCGCCACCACGAAGCCGGCATACCCGAACAGCGTGACCGCCGACAGCTGCATGCCCGGATCCAGTTCCGTGGTGGGCAGATAGCGGTTGGACAGCCAGCGCTTGAGCATCTTCACGCCCAGCAGGGCCAGCGCCAGCACGATGAGCGCCTGCAACACGGCGCCCGGATGAATCTGCGCCTCGCCGATGGCCAGTCCCTTGCGCAGCTGGTCGAAGCGCTGCAGCAGGTCGGTGGGGCCTTCGCCGAATGGCGCCAGCAGCAGCGTGATGGTCAGCAGTCCCACTGCCACCCGGCCGACGCCGGACAGCAGCACGGCCGCCTGGTCGCGCAGGGTGGGCCGGGCCTTTTCGCCGGTCTCGGGTCGGGGCGAGCTTAGCAGCGAACTGAAGACGTCTTCGATCAGCGTGGACGCCAGATAGCCCGAGGCCAGCACGATCAGCACCCACAGGACCTGCTTGGCCAGGAAGTTGGCGATTGCGACGTAGCCCGCGAGCAGGCTGCCCAGGCTCACGATCAGCACGGCCCAGGCGATGCCGGTCAGCGCCGGCACCCAGGCCGGAATGGTGGCGTCTTCCTGTTTCCGGGCCTGGCGGCGCAGCTTGCGGCCGATGGCGAGCGCGGTCGCCATGGTGGCCATGATCAGGGTGGACACGATCCCGGTCAGCGTGATGGTGGTGGTCAGGCTGGTGTTCAGCAGCACCGTCAGGCGTTCGGCCAGCCAGATCAGCACGATCAGCGCGCCCATCGTTGCCGGCACCCAGCTCAGCCTCTGCGCCACGGCATCGCTGATGGGCGGCAGGCGCCAGGACGGATGGCGGGCCGACAGCAGGGCGCTGCCCAGCCCCGAGGTGTAGCCGCCGAAAAAGACCGTGATGACCATCGCGGCCAGCAGGTTGGAGGTGCTGTCGGACAGCTGTGAATTCCAGTCCAGGCCGACATGGACCAGCACGGCGATGAGGCCGGGCGTGGCGGTCGACAGCGCCACCTGGGCTGCTGCCAGCGCCGATCGGCGCAGGCGTCCTGGCGGCACGCGGTTCGCGGTCAGTCTGAGCAGCGCGCGGCCGATCCCCATCCGCAGCGCGATCACCAGGGCGGCAATGCCCGCCAGCAGCAGCCAGCCCCAGGCGGGTGTCTGCTGCACGGCTTCATAGAGATCGTCTCGCAGCGTGCTGAGGCGTTCCAGGTCGCGCGGAAGCTCGCCCTTGAATTCGTTCCAGAACTGTCCGGACAGGAAGGCGTCGCGGCGCTCGCCCAGACGGGCCTTGAACTGCGTGCGCAGCTGCGCCGATACCTGCTCGGCGGTCTGTCCCGCGTCCACGGACAGCAGCTTGGCGAGCTTGATCTGTGCGTCCAGCCCGCGCCGGCTGGTTTCCAGGCTCAGGCGCTGGGCGGCGACGTCGGGCGCTTCCTTGCTGCCTTCCGGGGGCGCGCCCAGCTCGTTCAGCCTGGCCGCCACGCTGGCCAGCTGCGGCGCCAGGGTTTCGGCGGCGGCCTCCGCCTTGGCCTGGATGTCCACCGCCGTGCCATAGAGCTGCTGCAGATTGGCATCGTCGGCTTCGTTCGCGATGCGCTTGCGCATGTCGTCGATCTGCTTGCGGGCGCTGGCCAGGTCAGCCTCGATTTCTGCCGGTGTGCCCGGCGTCGCGGCATGGGCGGCGGCGGACCATGCGCCCGACAGCAGCAGCGCCATGGCCAACGCCAGTGATGCGAGCAGGGCGGACGCGCGCGAGCGGCCGGCGCGCGTCAGGGGCAGGGAGGTGTTCGGAAACATAAAGGGTTTGATGAGCGGCTTGCGCCAGGGGAGGCCAGCATAGCAAGGCCGGGGCCGGCGGCTGCAACAAAATTGCGAGCCTGTTTCTTTTATGTGACAGGGGGGATGGTGGAATCGGCCGGTCCGCTTTGTCGGGGTGAGCATCTTTCGCCTTCGCGTTCGCGCGGGGCGTACAGGACTGGGCCTATCCCGGGAGCGGTTCTCGTTTCGCCGCGGGTGGTTCGCCATGTCGAGGTCGTCCCGATTTTGGCCTCCCTAGCACTTCGTCACACACTTCCAGCCAGGCGCGGGCGGCGTAGGACAGGTAGCCGGACTGCTGCCAGATGTGGCCGACCTCCCATTGCAGGCCCGACTTGGCCAGTTTCGCCGTGCTCAGGCCGCGCGTCTTCATGCGGCCCATCAGCGGTTCGGGCAGCAGCGCGACGCCCAGGCCGACCGAGGCCATCGCCACCAGGAAATCCCAGTGCGCGCTCTGGGCTGCGATGGCGGGCTGCATGCCGGCGTCGGCAAAGGCCTGGCGCAGCCGGCGTGTCATGGCGAAGTCATCCGTGGGAACCAGCAGGCGGGAATCGCGCAGGGCCGTCAGCGGCAGGGATGTCTTGCCCGCCCAGGCGGCGTCCGGCGGGCCGATGACCCAGATCGGATGGCTGCCGAAGGCCCGGGCCGCCAGGCCGTGGTCCGGCGCGACGGGCAGGACGGTGGCGCCCACTTCCAGCTCGCCGTCGGCGACCAGGTTTTCCACCGCCTGGCCCGTGCCTTCGCGCAGCGTCAGATGGATGTCCGGATGGCGCTCGCGAAAGCGCTTGACCACGGGCGTGAACAGCAGATTGATCATGGGCGGAATGCCCACTTCCAGCGCGCCGCGGCGCAGGTCCGCCGTTTCACGGATTTCCTCGGACAGCTGGCGCATGGTCTCCAGCACCTGCAAGCCGCGTTGGTACATCACGCGGCCGGTGTCCGTGGGGCGGGCTGTATGTCCGTCGCGGATCAGCAGCTGCGCGCCGGCTTCCTCTTCCAGTTGCCGGATCATCTTGCTGACGGTGGACTGCGTGACGAATAAGGCGCGCGCCGCCTGCGTGAAGCTGGCGTGCCTGACCGTCTCGACAAAGTAGCGCAGCGCGCGCACATCCATGGAGCCATCCCGTCCGCATCGGCGCGGAATTTCAATTAATGAAAAAAGCGACTTGAATGAATGATTTTAAGTCATTACGAGATTTGAAGCCGCGTTCCTATACTGCCGGAAAATCGTCCGCCTTCCCGTGATCCGGGATTGCGGACATCGGGAAACGCCGCGTCAGACGGCGTCCGGACAGAAGGCTGCCGTGCCCGGTCCGGTCGCCGGCCGTCGGCCCTCAAATCTGGAGACACCATGCATCTCGACCGTATCCGCCATTCCGGCCTGCACGCCAGGATCACTTCCGCCGAAGAGGCGGCCCTGCTGATCGAGGACGGCATGACCGTCGGCATGAGCGGATTCACCCGCGCGGGCGACTGCAAGTCGGTGCCTGCGGCGCTGGCCCGGCGGGCGGAGCGCGAGCCGCTGTCGATCACGCTGATCACCGGCGCCTCGCTGGGCCACGACACCGACAAGATGCTGGCGCAGGCCAATGCGCTGGCGCGTCGCATGCCGTTCCAGGTCGACACCACGCTGCGGCGCAAGATCAACCAGGGCGAGATCGCCTTCATCGACCAGCATCTTTCGGAAACCGCCGAACAGCTGCGCGCCGGCCATATCGGGCCCGTCGACGTGGCCATCATCGAGGCCGCCGCCATTACCGAAAGCGGCGCCATCGTGCCCACCATGTCCGTGGGCAATTCGGCGTCCTTCGCCTTGCAGGCCAAGCGCATCATCATCGAGCTGAACGTCGGCGTGCCGGCCGCCATCGAAGGGCTGCACGACATCTATGTGCCGCAGGATCGTCCCGCGCGCGAACCCATCGGCCTGATGGCGGTGGACCAGCGCATCGGCAAGCCCTACATCGAAGTGGATCCTTCCCGGATCGCGGCCATCGTTGTCACCGAGAAGCCGGACAGCCCGTCCAATGCCTTGCCGCCGGACGATGAGACCAACGCCATCGCCGGCCACATCAATGATTTCCTGCGCGCCGAGGTCAACGCAGGCCGGCTGAACAACGGCCTGTTGCCGCTGCAGGCCGGCATCGGCACCATCGCCAACGCGGTGCTGCACGGTTTCGAATCCTCGGAGTTCGAGCAGCTGTCCATGTATTCCGAAGTGCTGCAGGACAGCGCCATCGAGCTGCTGGACCAGGGCAAGCTGCAATTCGCCTCGGCCTCGTCCATCACCGTATCCAAGCCGGTCTACGACAAGATCCTGGCCAACATCGAGCACTATCGCGAACGCATCGTGCTGCGTCCGCAGGAGATCAGCAACGCGCCCGAGATCGTGCGCCGGCTGGGGATCATCGCCATCAACACGGCGCTGGAGTTCGATATCTACGGCAACGCCAACTCCACGCATGTGGGCGGCACGCACATGATGAACGGCATCGGCGGGTCGGGCGATTTCGCCCGCAACGCGCATCTGGCGATCTTCGTGTCCAAGTCCATGGCCAAGAACGGCGACATTTCCAGCGTGGTGCCCATGGTGTCGCACGTGGACCATACCGAGCACGACGTCGACGTGCTGGTCACCGAGTGCGGCCTGGCCGACCTGCGCGGCCTGGCGCCGCGCGAGCGCGCCCGCGCCATCATCCGCCACTGCGTGCATCCGTCGTACCGCGAGGCCTTGCAGGACTACTTCGACCGGGCCTGTGAACGCGGCGGCCAGACGCCGCATCTGCTGGAAGAGGCGTTCTCCTGGCACCAGCGCTTCAGCGAAACCGATTCCATGCGCCTGTCCAAGGCCGAGGTGCGCAAGGTCGCCTGAAGCGCGCCGCGGCCCGGTCCACTATCGCCGCGAGGCGTGGTGCCGGGCCGGTTTCATGTCTTGTCGTCGCCGGGGCGGCGTTCTTCGGGTTTCTCGGGCGCGGGCACATGACCGCGCCTCGCGCCTTACAGGCCGCGCGCGAGGCTGAGCCTGGCCGAGGGCGTTGTCTTGGATTGGGGCGGAGCGGCGCTTGCCGCTCCGCCTATTTTTTTGGGTTCTCGCCTTCGGCGCAATCTTCGGGCTGGTACGTGACCAGCGACTTGCGCGACAGCTCGAGTTCGTCGCGCAGCCATTGCTTGAGCGCGACCAGCGGCGGCCAGTCGCGCAGACTGGGGCGGTAGACCAGATGATAGGTCTGCGCCTGTTCATACTGCACGCGTACCGTCGACAGCTGCACCAGCCTGCCTGCGCACAACGCGTCCGCGGCCAGCAGCTCGCGGCCGAGCGCGATGCCCAATCCTTGTTCCGCCGCCTGCAGCATCATGCCCGCGTCATTGAAGGTCGCGACGGGGTTCACCGGAATGCGCAGCCCGGCCGAGTTGAACCAGTGTTGCCAGACATCGCGCTCGCCCAGCAGGGGCTGTCCGGCGAGCGTCTCGGGCGTGTGGTCCGGCAGGGCGCGCGCCGTTTCGGGGGATGCCAGCGCGATGAGCGGCAGCGGCACATCGAATAGCGGTTCGGATTCGACCCCCGCCCAGGGGCCGCGCCCGAAGCGCAGCGCCGCATGGAATCCATCGCGCAGCAGGTCCACCACCTGCTGCGAGGTTTCCATTTCCAACGTCAGCTCCGGATGACGGGCGCGCCAGCGCGCCATGCGCGGCAGCATCCAGCGCTGCGCGAACGAGGGCAGCACCGAAACCCGCAGTTGCAGGGAACTGCCCGCAGCCGCGGCGGCGGCCGTGCGCATGCCGTCGTCCAGCAGCGCCAGCGCTTCCTGCACGCTGCACAGCAGTGCCGCGCCGGCGGGGTTCAGCACGATGCCCCGGCCGCTGCGCTCGAACAGGTCGAAACCCAGCTGTTCTTCCAGGCCACGGATCTGCTGGCTGACGGCGCTATGGGTCAGGTGCAGGCGTTCGGCCGCGGCGCGCAGGTTTTGCAGTTCGGCCACCGCGCGAAAGGCGGGCAGGGCGTTCAGGGATAGTCGCATGGCTGGAATAAGGGGATATGGATCGCTGGTCAGTTGGTGGTTAGATTAACTGACCAAATCAGGCAAAACAATTTGATTTTCTCCGGGGATTTGGGCGGATACGCTAACCAAAACATTCCAAATCCGGAGCAAATCATGAGTCATCTGCAATCCAGCCCCGCTACTTCCTGCCTTGTCGCCTGCGACGCCGTGCCGCCGGCGCGGGATACCCAGGAACGCTGGGCTCCCTCCAGCCTGCTTGGCCGTCTGCTGCAGGTCTGCCTGCAATGGCGGAACAGGAACCGGCTGCGCAATACGGCGGAAGGCTTGGACGAGCATATCCTGAAGGACATGGGGGCGCCCGATTGGCTGGTCAGCGAGGCCAGTGTCAGCCGGGAGTTCAAGCGTTTGCGCAATATCGACTATTTCCGGTGGTAGTTTCGGCTTGCCGCCCCTAGGGACGCCTGCCAAAGCTCGGCCCGAGCCGGTCGATTCATCATGGCGCCAGGTGCATGCCAGCCGCCCGATGGGGGCGAGGCGGGGGTGAGGTCGACTTCCCTTTAGCAGTCCCTGGAATGTGCTGACGGCCGAAACGCGGTGCTATCTATATATAGAGACGCCATTGTCCATGGATGGCAAGCAGGAAGGGGGGCTGGCGCGGCTGGAGCAGGGGTAGGTCGCTGGCTTTGCGCGGTCCTGGGCGATCCGGCAGGTGTCGCTACTCAGACTTGAGCTCGCTCTCTATAGAGAGATCCCTATAGGAACCATCTGCATACTAGAAGAGGGTTCCTATGGAAGAAAAATGGCCTGGCGTGCCTGACGAGCCAGGACTCTCCTGCTCTTGTCAGGCACTTTGCCATGGATGGCGGCGAGCTAAGCGCAGATTTCTTCACTCTTTTTGCGTCGCGCTGATGACAAGCGAAATTTCTGTGCTATAGTCTCGCTCCTTCGCAGTTCAAGCAGTTTTCTGAGCCGCGAAGCCAAGCAGGACGCAACGGGTTGTTGGTTTTTCCAGCGATCTGCCGCAGCGGCAAACGAGGTCCTTCGGGACGTTGAGCGCCAGGCGGTTATTGCAAGGTACGGTGCAAATCAGGCAGAAGCCAGTTGCATGAACTGCAATAGTGTGTTATAGTCTTGGGCTTGGCTAGTGATGTTGATTCAGGGTTAACCCGGATGGGTGGTCTGAACAAGATGACAAGCCAACCGAGGTGTAGCCAACCTTCGATGCGATGCAAATTGAATCGAAGCTGCGGATAGGAAGTTTGAGCGAAAGCGCAAGCGACCGGAAAGCGGGGTTGCAAGATAGAATGCAAATTAGGCAAAAGCCGGTTGCATAATCTGCAAAAGTTGTGTTATAGTTTCGGGCTTGGCAGTTGTCGAAAAGTTAGGGAATACCCTGATGTTTCGATAGCTGCTAAGAGGGAGATCCGAAAGGGTTTTCCGGCGAGACCTGAAGAGGTCGCCGTCAAGTGGGTGAAGCGAAATTAAACGCGACGCTGACTTGACAAGCGATAAAAACTTCTTCATAATCTCGTTTCTCTG
>NZ_JCBANH010000039.1:0-56362 GCF_059760925.1 Achromobacter sp. 1011791174 | reverse complement strand
CCTCGGGCTGGGCGGGAGTGCTCATGGCGTTTCCTCAGCGGGCCGGGCCGGCGGACGCCGCCGACGCCACGGCGTCGCTGGTGTCCAGGTTGTCACGGATGATCTTGACGACCATGGCGTCGATCTCGCCGTGCGCCGGCTCAAATGCGCGGGTGGACCAGGCCGGTTCCTTGCGTTCGGCCTGCGTCAGCGGTTCGCCGTCCTGCTTGCCCACATCGACTTCCACTTCCATCGACAGGCCCACGCGCAGCGGGTGCTTCTTCAGGTCCTCGGGATCGAGCGTGATGCGCACGGGCACGCGCTGCACCACCTTGATCCAGTTGCCCGTGGCGTTCTGTGCGGGCAGCAGCGCGAAGGCGCTGCCGGTGCCGGCATCCAGGCCGGCGATCGTGCCGTGGTAGGTCACCGAGGTGCCGTACAGGTCGGCATTCATCTTGACGGGCTGGCCGATGCGCATCTTGCGCAGCTGGCCTTCCTTGAAGTTGGCTTCCACCCACACCTGATCCAGCGGCACCACGGTCATCAGTGCGGCGCCCGGGGCGACACGCTGGCCGACCTGGGCGCTGCGGCGCGCCACCACGCCACCGACCGGCGCGGGCAGCACGGTGCGCGATTGCGCCAGCCAGGCATTGCGCAGGCCGGCGACGGCCTGCTGCACGTCCGGGTGCCCAGCCACGTCGGTGCCCCGGGTCAGCGCCTGGTTGGTGGCGAGCTTGGCGCGCGCGGCGGCCAGCGCGGCCTTGGCCTGGGCCAGGCCGGATTGCGCGGACTTCAGCGCGGCTTCGGCATGCAGGATTTCCTCGCCGCTGACGCCGCCGGACTTGGCCAGCTGCTGGCGGCGGCTGACGTCGCTCTGGGCACGGGCTAGCTCGGCCTGGGCGCGCACGATGTCGGCGCTGCGCAGGTCGACGTCGGCGGCCAGCGCATCGTTCTGCACGTAATAGGTGCGGACCTGGCGCACGGTCTGGGCCAGCTTGGCCTGGGCCTGTTGCAGCGCCACGTCGGTGTCGGCGGAATCGAGACGCACCAGCGACTGGCCGGCGCTCACGGTTTCGGTGTCGTCGGCCTCGATGGCGACGATGGTGCCGGGCACCTGCGGCGTGATCTGCACCAGATTGCCGTGCACGTAGGCGTCGTCGGTGTTTTCGAAATGGGCGCCGAACAGGGCCCACCAGATGCCGTAGGCGATGGCGATGAGCACGAAAGCGCCGGTCGCGAGCAGCAGCAGGCGTTTGCGGGCGGGATTGGTAGCGGGAGCGTTCATGACGTCTGAATCCGGGTCGGTCAGTGAGTGGTGGCGCCGGCGGGCGCGGGCTGGGCGTCAGGGGCGGCGGGCGTGTATCCGCCGCCCAATGCGTAGGCCAGGTCGGCGTCCAACTGGTAGGCGCGGATGCGCAGGTCGGTGTCGAGGCGGGCCTGGGTCAGCACGCCCGTCTGCGCGATCAGCACCGACAGGTAATTGCCCATGCCGGCCTTGTAGCGCTTGACGGCCAGGTCGTAGGCCGCGTCGATGGCGACGCGCGCCTGGCGCTGCTCGCCCCGTTCCTGCTCCAGCAGGCGCAGGCCGTCGAGCGCATCGGCCACCTGGCGCACGGCGTCCAGCACGGACTGGTTGTAGTCCGAGATCGCCAGGTCCGCGTCGGCGCGGCGGCCGGCCAGGTTGGCGTTGAGCGCGCCGCCGTGGAAGATGGGCAGCGAGATCGCCGGGCCGATGCCAGCCATGCGCGAGGCCGCGTCCAGCAGGTTGCCGGTGCCCATGGCCTGGAAGCCGGCGAAGGCGGTCAGGTTGATGTTCGGATAGAACTCGGCCTTGGCGGTGTCGATGGCGTGACGCGCGGCTTCGGCGCGCCAACGCGCGGCCACGACGTCGGGACGGCGGCCCAGCAGATCCAGCGGCACGCTGGCGGGCACGCCGCCGGCCGGCGCGACCAGCGTCGCCTCGGTCAGCGACTGGCCGCGCTGCGGGCCGGCGCCGGCCAGCGCCGCGACCTGGTTGCGCAGCTGCGCCAGCGTGGTCTCGACCTGCGTCAGTTCGACCTTGCCCGCGGCCAGCGACGATTCCGCCTGCTTGACCTCGACCTGCGTGTCCAGGCCGGCCGAATAGCGGCCGCGCGTCAGTTCGAGCACGTCGGCGCGTTGCGCCAGCACGCGCTTGAGCACGCTGCGCTGGGCGAAGCCGTTCTGCAGATTCAGATAGGCGCGCACGACGGCGCTGGCCAGCAGGTTGCGCGCGGCCTGCGCGTCGGCCGCCGAGGCCGCCTGCTGCGAGACCGCCGACTTCAGGCGCGAGCGGTTCTTGCCCCAGAGGTCCAGTTCATAGCTGAAATCCAGCGCCAGCCGGTTGTCGCTGACCACCGAGCCGCCCAGCGGGGCAGGGTAGATGTACTGTTTGGACAGGTGCTCGCGGTTCAGCGTGTAGTTGGCGTCCACCCGTGGCAGCAGCGACGAACGCGCCGTGCTGACGGCGGCATTGGCCTGGGCCAGGCGGGCCTGGGCGGAACTCATCGACGGGTTGTTGGCCAGCGCTTCATCCACGAGGGCGTCGAGCTGGCTGTCGCCGTAGCGCTGCCACCAGTGGTCGGCGGGCCAAAGCGCATTCTGGCCGGTCAATCCCAGCTTGGTCGCGTCCAGCGCCGGCACGGGTTCGGGGCCGGGTTCCATCAGCGCGCAGCCGCTCAGGGCGAGCGCTAAAGCGGTAGTGAGAAGGCGTTTCATCCTGACGGTTTGCTGAAAGTAATTGATTAATCTGTATTTGCCTAGGCAGATATTATGCCAAAGAAAACCCGCCTGGGCGGGGATGCGCGTGTACGTCAGCGCTCGGGCGCGCTGCCACAGGCCGAGCCGTTGGCCAGCATGCGCATCATGAAGTGCTTGAGCTGCTGCACCTCGTCGGCGCTGAAGCCGCGCAGATGATGATTCAGCACGCGGGCGATGTTGTTCGGAATTTCGCGCGCCTTGGTTTCACCCAGCTCGGTGAGTTCGAGCTTGACCACGCGGCGGTCGGTCTGGCTGCGATTGCGCCGCAGCAGGCCCTTGGCTTCCAGGCGATCCAGCGTGCGCGTCATGGCGCCGGTGTCCGTGCCGGTCAGTCGCGCCAGCTCGGCCGGCGTGTCGGCGCGGCCGCGATACAACATGGCGACGGGGCGCCACTGCATGGCGGTCAGGTCCAACGGCGCCATTTCCTGATCCAGCATGCGGTTCAACGAGGAAGAGACCAGCTTGATCAGATAGCCGGCGTTGTCTTCCGTCATGCAACTGTCGTTGCCGCGGTAGTGGACGACGGCGTCGGTGTTGGGTGTTTCGGCATTCATGGAGCCGAATTTTACTGCCTAGTCAGTTATTGTCAAGGCTGTTACTGTGCGGTAGGTTCCGAGGCCGCGGCCGCCTTGCGCAGGCCGGACCAGACGATGGCCGCCACGATCAAGGCGGCGCCGGCCAGCATGCGCGGCGTAGGCTGCTGGCTGAACAGCGCCCACGCGAAGGCGATGGCGTAGACCGGCTCCAGCGCGATGACCAGCCCGGCGCTGCGGGCGTTGAGCCGGGTCAGGCTGGACACGAACAGGTAGTGCGACAGGCCGGTGCAGAATACGCCCAGCAGCGCCAGCCAGAGCCAGTCCACCGCGGCGACCGAGGGCAGTTGCGCCGCCGCGAAAGGCAGCATGACCAGGGCCACCACCAGGTTCTGCCAGCAGGCGACCTGCATCGGATCCATGCCGGAGGCGGAACGGCGGTTGCTCAGGGCCAGCAGGGCGAAGGTCAGGCCGGACAGCAGGCCCCAGGCCAGGCCGACCGTACCCTGGTCGGCCAGGTCGAAGGACGGCGTCACCAGCACCAGGCCGGCGGTGACCAGGCCCAGCAGCAGCCATTCGGCCAGCCGCACGCGCTCGCGGAAGATCAGGCCCTCGAACAGGGTGATGAAGGCGGGAAAGCTGGCGAAGCCCAGCGTGGCGATGGCGATGCCGCCGACCTTGACCGAGACGAAGAAGGTCACCCAGTGGGCGGCCAGCAAGGCGCCGGAGATCACCAGCACGAACAGCTGCGCCGGCGTCAGCGCGCCGAGCAGCGGGCGGCGGCGCATGCGGGCGAACAGGCCCAGCGCGGCGACGGCGAAGACGGCGCGGCCCATGGTGATGACCACGGCGCCGGCCTGGATCAGTTCGCCGAAGACGCCGGTCAGGCCGAACAGCACGGCGGCGATGTGGATGTAGGTCAGGGCGCGTTGTCGGGTCATGCTGCGAGGGAAGGGGCGTTGCGGAAAATACAAATGCACAGGCAAGGCGCACGGACGGGCGCGCGCTGAAACTAAAATCATCGCATGAATCGCCTTGTCCGTTTCTTGCCCCTGACCCATCCGTCCAGCCGCGCGGCGGGATATTGCCTGGCGACGCTGGGCGCCGTGCTGTTCTCGGCCAAGGCGATCGTCGTCAAGTTCACCTATCGCTACGGCATCGACGCGGTCACGCTGATCGCGTTCCGCATGCTGTTCGCCATGCCCTTCTTTGCCGCCGTGGCCTGGCACCAGTCGCGCCGCGCCGCCCGTGGCGAGATCCCCGCCCTGAGCGCCCGGGAGCGCCTGCAGGTCTGCGTGCTGGGCCTGATCGGCTATTACCTGTCCAGCTTCCTGGATTTTCTCGGGCTGCGCTACGTCAGCGCCAGCCTGGAGCGCCTGATCCTGTTCCTGTCGCCGTCGCTGGTGGTGCTGATGTCGGCATTTTGGCTCAAGCGGCCGGTGGCGCGCCGCCAGTGGCTGGCCATGGCCTTGTCCTATGCCGGCGTGGTGCTGGTGTTCGCCCACGATCTGAGCTTTGGCGGGGGCGGCGAGGTGCTGTTAGGGTCTTTGTTCGTTTTCGCTTCGGCGACAAGCTATTCTGTGTACCTCATCTGTTCCGGGGAGCTGATCAAGCGGGTCGGCGCGACGCGGCTGGTGGCCTATGCCATGCTGGTGTCCTGCGTGGCCTGCATTGCGCAGTTCTTCGCGGTGCATCCCGCTACGATGCTGCTCCAGCCCGCCGGGGTCTACGGCTACTCGCTGATCCATGCGACGCTCAATACCGTGGTGCCGGTGTTCATGCTGATGTGGGCGGTGGCGCGCATCGGCGCCCCGACCGCCTCGCTGCTGGGCATGGTCGGCCCGGTGTCGGTGCTGTTCCTGGCGGCCTGGTTCCTGGACGAGCCGATCACCGCGTGGCAGATGGCGGGCACCGCCCTGGTGCTGGCCGGCGTGCTGGTGCTGACGGCCGGCGCCAGGCCGGCGCGCTGAATACCGATTTCGTTTTATCCGCGTTATTCCCTCACGCATCACTCGCATGAAAGGAGGCCAGCATGGCCAGCAATCTCGTCAAGGCAATTCGTATCGAGCAGCATGGCGGTCCCGAAGTCCTCAAGCTCGCCGAGGTGGAAGTGCCGCCGCCGGCGGCCAATGAAGTCACCATTCGTCAGCACGCCGCCGGCCTGAACTTCATCGATATCTATTTCCGCACGGGCTTGTATCCGCATCCGCTGCCGCACGGCCTGGGCTTCGAGGCCGCCGGCGAAGTCACCGCCGTCGGCGCCGACGTCAAGCACCTGAAGAAAGGCGACCGCGTCGCCTATGGCCAGAGCCCGATCGGCGCCTACGCGCAGGCGCGCAACGTGCCGGCCAATCAGGTCGTCAAGGTGCCCAAGGGCATCGGTTTCGACGAGGCCGCCGCGCTGATGCTCAAGGGCCTGACGGTGCAGTACCTGTTCCGCCAGACCTACCGCCTGCAGGGCGGCGAGACCATCCTGTTCCATGCCGCCGCCGGCGGCGTGGGCCTGATTGCCTGCCAATGGGCCAAGGCGCTGGGCGTGAAGCTGATCGGCACGGTCTCCAGCCCCGAGAAGGCCGAGCTGGCGCGCGCCAACGGCGCCTGGGAAACCATCGATTACTCGCGCGAGAGCGTGGCCGAGCGCGTGCTTGAGCTGACCGGCGGCAAGAAGGTGCCGGTGGTGTACGACGGCGTGGGCAAGGACACCTGGGAAACCTCGCTGGACTGCATCGAGCCGCGCGGCCTGATGGTCAGCTTCGGCAACGCCTCCGGCCCCGTGTCGGGCGTGAACCTGGCGGTGCTGAACCAGAAGGGCAGCCTGTACGTCACGCGTCCGTCGCTGGGCGTGCACGTGAACACGCTGGAAAAGCTGCAGGCCGCGTCCGACGAGCTGTTCGGCCTGGTGCTGAAGAAGAAGATCAAGGTCCGCATCGACCAGCGCTACGGCCTGGAGCAGGCGGGCGAGGCGCAGACCGCGCTGGCGGCGCGCAAGACCACCGGCGCGACGGTGCTGATGCTGGACTGATCCGTCCCGGCGCGCGGCGCTCCCAGGCGAGCGCCTTGCCGTGATCCGGCCCGGGCGTTGTCGCGGCGTCCGGGCCGTTTGCTTTTGCGCCTCGTGCGCAGAATGACAAATCGCCATGCACGCGCCGACAAGTGTCCGCCGGACGCCGGCGCTATCCTGGCCTCCACCTATCCGTTGGAGCGCCCGCATGTCGTCCACCCTCACTCCGTCCGCCGCCGAACGTCCCGAACTGGGCGCCATCCGGGAGCACATGCTCATCGATGGCCAACCCGTGCGGTCGGGGCAGGGCGAGCCCATCGCGGTGCATGATCCGGCCACCGGACAGGTCATCGCGCGCGTGCCGGATGCCGGCGCCGCCGAGATCGACCAGGCGGTGCGCTCGGCGCGGCGCGCGTTCGAATCCGGCCCCTGGCGCGACATGCTGCCGGCCGGGCGCGAGCGCCTGCTGCTGGCGCTGGCCGATCTGGTCGAGCGCCACGGCGCCGAGTTGGCGCGCCTGGAGACGCTGAACAACGGCAAGCTGCTGGGCGTGGCCCAGGGGCTGGAGGTCGGCTCGGGCGCGCAATGGCTGCGCTACATGGCCGGCTGGGCCACCAAGATCACGGGCGAGACGCTGTCGCTGTCGATCCCCTTCCCGCCGGGAACCCAGTACAGCGCCTATACGTTGCCGCAGGCGGTGGGCGTGGTCGGCGCCATCATTCCCTGGAATTTCCCGCTGCTGATGGCGATCTGGAAGATCGCGCCGGCGCTGGCGGCCGGCTGCACCGTGGTGCTCAAGCCCGCCGAGGAAACGCCGCTGACCGCGTTGCGACTGGGCGAGCTGGTGCTGGAAGCCGGCTTTCCGCCCGGCGTGGTCAACGTGGTCACCGGCCGTGGCGAAACCGCCGGCGCCGCGCTGGTCGCGCATCCGGGCGTGGACAAGATCGCCTTCACCGGCTCCACCGAGGTCGGCAAGCTGATCGGCCGCGCCGCCGTCGACGACATGAAGCGCGTGTCGCTGGAGCTGGGCGGCAAGTCGCCGGTGATCGTGCTGGACGACTGCGATGTCGATCGCGCGGTGCAGGGCGCGGCGGCCGCGATCTTCTTCAACCAGGGCCAGGTCTGCACCGCCGGCTCGCGCCTGTACGTGCAGCGCGGCCTGTACCAGAAGGTGGCGCAGGGGCTGGCCGACGTGGCCGCCGGCATGAAGCTGGGCTCCGGCTTCGACGCCGATACGCAGGTCGGTCCGCTGGTGTCGGCGCGGCACCAGCAGCGCGTGCTGGATTACATCGGCCTGGGCCGCGCCGAGGGCGGCCGCGTCATGGCGGGCGGCGAGGCCGGCGCGGGCGCAGGCTATTTCGTGCGCCCCACGGTGTTCGCCGACGTCCGGCCCGATGCCCGCATCGTGCGCGAGGAAATCTTCGGCCCGGTGGTGGTGGCGCAGCCCTTCGACACGCTGGACGACGCGGTGCGCCTGGCCAACGACAGCGTCTTCGGCCTGGGCGCCAGCATCTGGAGCAACGATCTGTCGCGCGTGCAGCGCCTGATCCCGCGCATCGCGGCGGGCACGGTCTGGGTCAACACGCACAACATGCTGGATCCGAACATGCCGTTCGGCGGTTTCAAGCAGTCGGGCATTGGCCGTGAACACGGCCGCGCCGTGATGGACATGTACCTGGAGAAGAAGTCGGTTTGCATCGCTTACTAGGCTAGAACGCCAAAAACGGCGCGCGCGCGGATCAGACCGGGACATAACGGCGGCCGCGCCGGCGTCGACAACCAAGGGGAAGTGCATGGCAGGCAGGATCGGTTTCCGGTCTCGCGCAGGGGCGGCGTTCGCGCTGGCTTGCGTCGGGGCCTTGCAGGCGGCGTGGGCGGGAGACCCCAGCGCGCGCGATTGGATACCCGCGCCGGTGGGGACGAACATCATCGCCGGCTACATGGCCGGGTTGCGTTCGTCCGGCGTCTACACGGCGGGCAAGCGCGCGGATGGCGTGTCGGTGGACGTGGACATGCTGATCTACCGCCAGATGCACTACCGCGATTTCTACGGCAAGACCGTGCAGCTGGAATTCATCGTGCCGATGAGCCGGACCACGCAGGAAGCGCCCGGCGCGCCGCGCGACCGCAAATCCGGCATTGGCGACGTGACGCTGGGTTCGGCTTTCTGGCTCTACAACAACGAACAGAACAAGACCTGGTTCGCCTGGGAGCCCTTCATCACGGTGCCGGTGGGCCGCTACGACGGCTCGCGTCCTGACGTGTCGCCGGGCAAGAACCGCTGGTCGACGGTGCAGGATTTCTCTTTCGTGCAGGGCGTGGGCGAATCCACCTTCCTGGAGGCGATCGCCGAGGTCGAGATCTATGGCCGCAACACCGATTGGTTCGGCCAGACCCTGAAGAAGGATCCGTCGCTGCGTCTGTTCGCGCTGGCCTCGACCAACCTGACCGAGAACACCTACACCGGCGTGCGCTACCGCTACGAGACCGGCGGGCGCGAGCGTTCCGGCGGCCAGACGGTGACCAGCCGCGCGCGCAACCACCAGCTGGCGCTGGAGCTGACGCACCAGATCAATCCGTCGAACCAGATTCAGCTGCAATACATCCACGACCTCAAGGTCGAGAACGGGCCGCGCATGCGCGGCGTGCAGATGCGCTATGTCTACGCATTCTAGGAACAGGATCATGAAAGGAGACAGACAATGAGTGCGCTACGTGCAAGAACACGCGCCGCGCGGGTGGGAGGCTGGGCGCTGTGCGCCGCGCTGGCCGCCGCCGCCGGCGCGTCCCGGGCGGATCTGCCCGTGGAGGAATTGAAAGGCGGCACCCGCCTGCCGCCGGCCACGCCGCATCGCCTTTACGTCATGGACGCGGCCTTCAACCACCTGGTGGACAGCCGCGTCAATCTTTACGACGGCGACAGCCTGAAGTTCCTGGGCCTGGTGCCCACGTCCTTCAACGGCCACATGACGGTGTCGAACGACGGCAAGGACATCTATGTGATGACGTCTTATTACGAACGCCTGAACCGCGGCAAGCGCATCGACGTGGTCGAGGCCTGGGACGCCGAGGCGCTGACGCCGAAGTACGAGGTGGCCATTCCCGAGAAGCGCGCCCAGGCCCTGAACTACCGCAACTACCTGCGCCAGAGCACCGACGGCGGCCTGCTGTTCGTGCAGAACGCCACGCCGGCCACCTCGGTGACGGTGGTGGACCTGAAGACGCGCAAGTTCACCGATGAGGTCACGGCCACGGCCGGCTGCTGGAGCATCATCGTGCCGCCGTCGCGGCCGCGCGGCTTCGCCAGCATCTGCGGCGACGGCGCGCTGCTGACCGTGGACCTGGACGACAGCGGCAAGCCGTCAGGCCAGCAGCGCAGCAAGCCGCTGTTCGACGTGGAGAAGGATCCGATCTTCACGCACACCGAGAACGTCGGCGACACCTTCTACTTCGTGTCCTACCAGGGCAATGTGTACAGCGCCGACATCGGCGCCAAGGACGTGACCCTGGGCGAGTCCTGGTCGCTGCTGGACAAGTCCGGCAAGGACCGCGGCTGGCGTCCGGGCGGCTACAACCTGCTGGCGGTGAACCGGGCCAACAAGCGCCTGTACGTGGGCATGCACCCGAACGGCGCCGAGGGCACGCACAAGACGCCGGCCGCCGAGATCTGGGTCTACGACCTGACCACGCGCAAGCGCGTGGCGCGCATCCCGGGCCAGGGCGCGCTGTCCATGTCGGTGTCGCAGGACGACAAGCCCCGGCTCTTCACCATCGACGGCGGCAACGTCAATGTCTACGACGCCGCGCCGGTCGCGCCGGTGCTCAAGGGCGCCATCAAGGGCGCGGGCGAGACGGCGCTGCAGGTCGAGCCGCAGCCCTGGGCGGGAGCCGCGAAATGACCGATCCCGTGCTCTTCTATTCGGCCAGCGCGGCGCTGGCCTGCGTGCTGCTGCTGGGCGCGCTGGACAAGTTCCGCGACCTGCCCGGCTTCGCCGCCGCCGTGTCGGCCTACGAGATCCTGCCGGCCGGCATCGGCGCGCCGTTCGCGCTGCTGTTCGCCCTGGCCGAAGTGGCGGCGGGCGCGCTGCTGCTGACGCCCGCGTGGCAGCCGGCGGGCGCGGGCCTGGCGCTGCTGGTGCTGGCCACGGCCACGGCCGGGCTGGCGTTCAATCTGGCGCGCGGCCGCCGAGACATGGACTGCGGCTGCTCCGGTCCGATGTCGCGCCGGCCCGGCGCGCGCGGCACAGGACTGTCCTGGTGGCTGGTGGCGCGCAACGCGGCGCTGGCGGCCTGGACCGCGCCGGTGCTGGCGGCCGGCGCCGCCGGCCTGTCGCGCGGCCTGCTGTGGACGGACGCCGCGTCGGTGTTCGGCCTGGCCGCCAGCGCCGTCGCCCTGTACTTCACGGCCAACCACCTGTTGGCTTCGCATCTCAAGCTGCAAGCAATCTGAAGGGAGCGTCACATGGATGCCTTGATCATTTCCAATTTCCTGCTGTGGGGCGTGCTGCTGTGCCTGGTGCTCGTCATCCTGGCCCTGTCGCGCCAGATCGGCGTGCTGTATGAACGCGTCGCGCCGATGGGCGCGCTGACCATGGACCGCGGTCCGGCCGTGGGCGAGGCCGCGCCGCGCTTCGACATCAACGACCTGCTGGGCCGTCCGGTCGCGGTGGGCGGCGGCGGCGGGCAGAGCCAGCTGCTGTTCTTCCTGTCGCCGTCGTGCCCGGTTTGCAAGAAGCTGCTGCCCATCCTGAAGTCGGTGGCCGGGACCGAGCATGCGTGGTTGCGCATCGTGCTGGCCAGCGACGGCGAGATGCCGGAGCACCTGGCGTTCTACCGCCAGGCGGGGCTGGAGCGCTTTCCGTATCTGCTGTCCACCGAGCTGGGCATGAAGTTCCAGATCAGCAAGCTGCCCTATGCGGTGTTGATCGACGAGTCGGGCACGATCCGCGCCAAGGGCCTGGTCAATTCCCGCGAACAGCTGGAAAGCCTTTTCACCGCCAAGGAACTGGGCGTGGCGTCGGTGCAGGAATTCCTGGCCACCGGCGCGACCCTGGACGAGACCCGCATTTCGCGCAAGGAGAACCGCAATGCACTGGCTGGATAAGCTTGGGGAGCGCGCCGCGCGCTCCGTCGCCCACGCCACCTCGCGGCGCAGCGTGCTCAACCGCATCGGCCGCCTGTTCGTCGGCGCCGCCTTCATCATGCCGGTGCTGCCGGTGGCGCGCGCGGCGCCAGCCGCCGCCGCCAAGAAGCCGCAGACCGACGAGACCGCCTGCGACTACTGGCGCTACTGCGCGGTGGACGGCTTCCTGTGCTCCTGCTGCGGCGGCAGCATGACGTCCTGCCCGCCGGGCACCTCGCCATCGGCTGTGTCCTGGGTCGGCACCTGCCACAATCCGCTGGACGGCAAGGACTACCTGATCAGCTACAACGACTGCTGCGGCAAGACCGCCTGCGGCAAGTGCATGTGCGCGGCGGCCGAGCGCGAGCGGCCGGGCTATCAGATGTTCCTGCACAACGACGTGAACTGGTGCATGTCGAACGAGTCGTCCATCTTCCACTGCACCACGTCGGTGATCGTGGGCCTGGCCAAGCCCAAACCATGAACGGGACCAGGCGTTTCGTCGGGGGGCCGCGCCGGCACGCGGCGGTCCTGGCGCTCGCCTTGCTGGCGCCGCTGGCGGCCTGGTCGCAGGACCGGGCCGCCAGCGGCGAGGCCACGCTGCGCGCGGCGGCGCGCGCGGACTACGTGCTGCAATGCGCCGGCTGCCATCGGGTGGACGGGCGCGGCAGCACGCGCCACGGCATACCGGACTTCCGCGATTCGGTCGGCCACTTCACGCGCTTGCCGGCCGGGCGCGAATACCTGATCCGCGTGCCCGGCGCGGCGCAGTCGCAGTTGAGCGACGCGGACCTGGCTGCGGTGCTGAACTGGGTGCTGGCTTCGTTCAGCGCGGCGCAGCTGCCGGCGGACTTCCAGCCCTACACGCAGGCCGAGGTCGCCGCCGCGCGGCCGCGTCGCTACGACGACGTGGTGCCGGTGCGGCACGCGCTGGGGCGGGAACTGGCGGAGCGCGGATTCCAGCTGTCCGAGTATTCCTATGGCAGCCATCGGCAGCCCTGAGCGCACGCGGTTCGGGATCGGGCGGCAGCGGGACTCTTTCCATCGCCGGCAGACCATAGGGGTTGTCACCGATACTCGGGGGCGATCTCGGGTGCTAGAAAGAGTTCAAAAGAGACCGTGAAGCCGGAGCCGTCATGTCCCAAACCCTGTTGCGCAGCGCGCCCAAGCAATTCCTGGATTGCGCCAGCTGGAAGGAGAGCATCAGCAGCGCCTTCGTGCCGCTGGACGTGTCCGCGCTGCACCCTGGGCGTTTTCGCAGCAGCGTGGCCGATGACGAATTGGCGTGGCTGCGCGTGAGCGAGTTGCATACCAGCGCGCAGCGCGTCAGCCGCAGCCGGCTGCAGGCCAACCAGTCCGAGAGCGCCGGCTACAAGGTCACGCTGCAGCTGTCTGGCCGCAGCGAGATCCGGCAGGCGTCGCGGCGCGCGCTGCTGGCGCCGGGCGAGTGGGGCGTGTACGACACCACGCGGCCCTACGAGGTCGACGTGGACGACAATGCGCATTTCCTGGTGATGCAGGTGCCGGGCAGGCAGGTCCAGGCCTGGGAGCCTTATATGCAGAACGCGGTGGCGCGGGTATTCAGCGCGCGCCAGGGTTGCGGGCGCATGGCGATGGACCTGCTGCGCGTGGCGCTGGGCGAGCATGCCCATCTGTCCGAGAGCGCGGCGCGCGACGCGGCCAATGCCGTGATGCAGATGATGGGGCTGGACATCAGCGAGCGCGCTGGCGGCCGTGCCGACCAGGAGCAGGCCGGGCTGCGCCAGGCGCAACTGCGCCGCGTGCAGCAGTACATCCTGGAGAACCTGCACGATCCCGAGCTGTCGCCGGCCATGGCCGCGGCCGCGTTGCGGGTGTCGCGGCGCTATCTGTACAACCTGTTCGCCCAGGCCTCGACCACCCCGGCGGATTTCATCCTCAGCGCGCGCCTGGAGCGCTGCCGCGAAATGCTGTGCGACGCCGCCCAGGCCGCGCGCCAGATCGGCGATATCGCTTTCCGCTACGGCTTTTCCGACGCGGCGCGCTTCAGCCACGCGTTCCGCCGCCGCTACGGCGTGTCGCCTTCCGAGTACCGGCGCCGCGCCGTCGAAAACGCGACGGGGCGCTGAACGCGCCCCGTGGTGTTGTCCGCCGACAGCCCGTTCCGGGCCGTTCCTGGCGTTGACCCGTCCTAGAGGTTTTCCTCTTTGAGCAGGTCTTCCTTGCCGTAGAACTTTACGCCGATATGGATGCGCTCGCGGCCCTGCGAGCGGCGATGGCGGTTGGTGTCGCGCAGCGAATAGACGCAGCCGCAGTACTCCTGCTGGTAGAAGTTCTCGCGCTTGCTGATCTCGATCATGCGCTGCGAGCCACCGCCCTTGCGCCAGTTGTAGGTCCAGTAGACCAGGTCGTCGTAGCGGGCGGCGGCGCGTTCGCCGCAGCCGTTGATCTGGTTCATGTCCTTCCAGCGCGAGATGCCCAGCGAGCTGGTGATGGTGTCGAAGCCGTGCTCGTGCGCGTACAGCGCGGTGCGCTCGAAGCGCATGTCGAAGCAGACCGTGCAGCGCTCGCCGCGCTCGGGGGAGTCTTCCAGGCCCTTGACGCGGTCGAACCAGTTGTCCATGTCGTAGTCGGCGTCGATGAACTCGATGCCGTGCTGCTCGGCGTAGCGGATGTTCTCCTGCTTGCGGATCTCGTACTCTTTGACCGGATGGATGTTCGGGTTGTAGAAGTAGATCGCGTAGTCGATGCCGGAGGCCGTCATGGCTTCCATGACCTCGCCGGAACAGGGCGCGCAGCAGGAGTGCATCAGCACCTTGCTGCGGCCGGCGGGGAGATCGAGTTTGGGGCGCACGAGTTCGGACATGGCGGACAAGACAGGGAAAGACGGCCGGTGCGGCCGGAAAAACCCTTATTTTACGACGAGTTGGCGCAAGGCGGGCCGCCGACCCGCCCGCCCCGGACGGCTCAGCCCAGCACCGTGGTCCAGAGTTCGCGCACGGCGGCCCGCTCGGCCTGCAACTGGTCGGGCGCGACGCGGGCCTTTTCCACGCCCTGCAGCCGCATCTGGTGCTGCACCCGGCGCAGCGTGCGGTAGGCGTCGCCGGCTTGCAGGGCCAGGTCGGTCGGGATCAGGCCGGCTTCGCCCGCCAGCCGCAGCAGGGCGATATTGCCCAGGTTGCGCACCAGCACCGGGTGGCTGCCCGAATGGCACAGCACCAGATATTGGGTGACGAATTCCACGTCCACCATGCCGCCCGCGTCGTGCTTCAGGTCGAAATTGGGCGTGGCGTTGGGATGGCCCGCATTGATCTTGCCGCGCATTTCCAGCACTTCCTGGCGCAACGCCGCCGGATCGCGCGGCTGCACCAGGATGTCGGCGCGAATGCGCTCGAAGCGCTCGCCGACCGCCGCGTCGCCGGCGGCATGGCGGGCGCGGGTCAGGGCCTGGTGCTCCCAGGACCAGGCGTGCTTGCGCTGGTATTGCTCGAAGGCTTCGACCGACACCGCCAGCAGGCCGGCGTCGCCGTCCGGCCGCAGCCGCAGGTCGATTTCGTACAGCCGGCCCGACGAGGTCATGGTGGACAGCCAGGAGGTCATGCGCCGGCCCAGCTTGGCGTAGACCTCGGCGGCGTCGTCGCGCGGGTCGTCGAACAGGAACACCAGGTCCAGGTCCGAGGCGTAGCCCAGTTCCTTGCCGCCCAGCTTGCCGTAGGCGATCACGGCGAAGCGCGGCTCGGCGCCCGGCTGCCGGTTCACCAGCGGCCAGGCGCGGCGGATGGTTTCGGCCAGCAGCAGGTCGGCCAGGGCGGACAGCTGGTCCGCCAGCTTTTCAACGGTGAGCTCGCCTTCCAGATCCTGCGCCAGCAGCTGGAAGCTGGCCTGGCGCTGCACGTCGCGCATCAGGTTCATCTGGCGTTCGATGTCGGGATCGCCGTCGGGCAGGCGGCAGGCGTCCAGGTCGGCGGCGAGCTGGCGCGCGATCTGGCCGAAGTCCAGCGGCTCGAACAGCGTGCGCCAGTCGATCAGGCTGTCGAGCAGCAGCGGGTGCTGGGTCAGGTACTGCGCGGCCCAGGGGCTGGCGGCCACCATGCGCGCCACGCGCGCCAGCGTGTCGGGATATTCGGCCAGCAGGGCCAGGTAGGCGCTGCGCTGGGCGATGGTCTCGATCAGGTCGAACAGCCGCACCGCCGCCTGCAGCGGCGCGGGCGTCTGCCGCGCGGCGCGCAGGGCGGCCGGCAACAGCGCTTCGACGCGGCGGCGGCTGGCGTCGGGCAGGCTGCGCACGCGGTGGCTGCCCATCAGGGTGTCGGCGCGCCGCAGCAGGTCGTCGGCCTCGTCGCCGAAGGCCTGACGGATCTGTCCGGCCAGCTCGCACTGTTCGTCGGGTTCTTCCTTGTCGGCCGCATCGGCGGCCGGCGCGGGCTCCTCGGCGTCGCCCATGCCGACCAGGCGGAACACGTTGCGGAAAGTCCGCGAGACGAAGGCGCGGTGCGCGGCCAGCGTGTCCTCGAATTCGCCGGCCTGCATGCCCAGCGCCGCCGCCAGCGCGGCGCGCAGGGCGGGGTCGCCGGGCAGCAGGTGGGTCTGCTCGTCTTCGCGGTACTGCAGCGCGTGCTCGGTGCGGCGCAGGAAGCGGTAGGCGGCCTCCAGCCGCTGCGCGTCGGCTTCGGGCAGCAGGCCGGCGGCGCTTTCGGCGTGCAGCGCTTCGAGCAGGCCGCGGCGCTGCAGGGCCGGCATGCGTCCGCCTCGGATCAGCTGGGCCAGCTGGACCACGAATTCGATCTCGCGGATGCCGCCGTCGCCCAGCTTGATGTTGTTGGCGCTGTCGATGCCGTTGCGCGCGCTGGCGCGGCGCTGCCAGTCCTGGCGGATGCGCTCGCGCAGCGCGCGCAGCGCGGCCAGCGCGTCGAAGTCGAAATACTTGCGGTACACGAAGGGCACGCGCAGGCTTTCCAGCTGCCGCGCCTGCAGGGCGCTGTCGCTGCCCTCGAAGGCGCGGGCGGGCATGAGCCGGGCCTTGAGCCAGGCATAGCGCTCCCATTCGCGGCCCTGGCCGATCAGGTAGTGTTCCAGCGCGTCCAGGCTCCAGGCCAGCGGGCCGGCGTCGCCGTCCGGGCGCAGCCGCAGGTCGGTGCGGAAGACCTGGCCGTTGGCGTCCACCTCGGACAGCACCGGCATCATGCGGCGCGTCAGGCGGCCATAGAACTCATGGTGGCTGATGCGGCGCGGCCCGTCGGTCTCGCCTTCCTCGCCATAGAGCATGATGAGGTCGATATCGGACGACACGTTCAGCTCGCAGCCGCCCAGCTTGCCCATGCCCACGATCAGCATTTCCTGGGGCAGGCCGGTGGCCGGGTCGCGCGGCACGCCGTGCACGGCGGCCAGTTCGGACGCTACGCTGCGGTAGGTTTCGGCCACCGCCAGATCGGCCAGCGCCGTCATGGCGCCCACCACTTCCTCCAGCGGCGCCTGGCCGCCCAGGTCGCGCGCGATCAGCGTGCAGAAAACGCGTTCGCGCAGCTTGCGCAGCACCATGCGGCAGGCGTCGACCGGCAGCGGCGCGGCGTCGTCCATGCCCGCCAGTTCATCGCGCCATTCGGCCAGCCGGGCCGGCGTGACGGGCGCCTGGCGGGCCGTTTCCAGCCAGGCCGCCAGGTCCGGCAGGGCCTCAAGGCGGCGGCGCAGGTGGCCGGACCAGGCCAGGACGGGGGCGAGGGTGGGCGATGGTGTCATGATGAAATAGGCGCAGACTAAAGGACGCGTTTCAGGTATAAGTGGGGACGATACCGCAAGACCCTTACTCCTGCCCACTGATCCGTGTCTGTTCCGAAAAAAGTGCTCCGCGGCCTGTACTGGGGCGCGCTGGCCGTTTATGGCGTCGCCGCCATCGGGTTGCTGGGCCTGCGCTATTGGGTCCTGCCCCGCGTCGACCAATGGCGGCCTCAGATAGAAGCCTACGCCAGCCAGGCGTTGGGCGCACAGGTTTCGATCGGCGCGATCCAGGCCAATTGGCAGGGGCTCAATCCCAGGCTGGATCTGGCTTCGGTCCAGGTCCATGACGGCGCGGCCGATGCCGTGCTGACCCTGCCCAAGGTATCCGCGGTGCTGGCCTGGCGCAGCATCCTGACCCTGTCGCCTCGGCTGTTGCAATTGCGGCTCGACCAACCCGAACTGAACCTGCGCCGCGACGCGCAGAACCGCCTCTGGGTCGCCGGCATGGCGATCGACCTGAACGACCAGGGCGGCCCCGCGCCCGGGCTGGAGCATCCCGCGCTGCGCTGGCTGACCTCGCAGCGTGAATTGCTGATCCATGGCGCCGTCATCCGCTGGCAGGACGAGTTGCGCCAGGCGCCGGAACTGACGCTGCGCGACGTGGAATTCCTGGCGCGCAACGGCCGGCTGTCGCACCGATTCGCGCTGCGCGCCTCGGCCGGCGAGGCGCTGGCGCGGCAGCTGGACCTGCGGGCCGAGTTCAATCGCGGCCTGTTCTCGGGCGACGCGGGCAACCCCGCCAACTGGAGCGGACAGATCTATCTGCAGGCCGACGATCTGGAGCCGCTGGCCTGGTCTGCCTGGCTGCCGGCGCCGCCCGTGGCCGGCCGCCTGAGCGGCCGCGCCTGGCTGCAGCTGGACCACGGCAAGTTCACCGAGCTGACCTCCGACCTGGCCGTGCGCGGCCTGTCCTGGGCGGCGCGTCCCGAAGGGCCGGCGCTGCGCGGCGAGTACGCGCAGTTCCGCGTGCAGGGGCTGCCGGGTGATTTCATCCAGACCGACAGCCTGGCCCTGGCCCGCAGCCCGGGCGCGCCCAACGCCTCGCTCAAGGGCCGCGCCGAACGGTTCCAGTTCACGCTGCCCGACGTCTTCGAGCAGCCGACCGTCAAGGTGGGCGAGCTGGACGTGGACGCGCAGGTCAAGGGCCCGGATGCGCGCGACTGGTTCGTCGACATCGCCGAGCTGCGGGTCCGCAACGAGGACCTGGACGTGCGCCTGCAAGGCCAATGGCGCGCCGAGGGCAAGACCGCCGCCGGCAGCGCCGACCTGCGCGGCGTGATGATCCGTGGCGCCATGCCGGCCATCCACCGCTACCTGCCGCTCACGGTCAATCCCGACGCGCGCGAATGGCTGGCCACCGGCTTGCCGGCGGGCGAAATGCGCTCGGCGGCGATCACGCTGAAAGGCGACCTGGACGATTTCCCTTACGGCGCGCCGGGCGCGCAGGGAGAATTCGTCATCGCGGGCGAGTACGCCGGCGCGACCGTGGACTATGCCCCCGCGCGGCCGCAGCGCAAGGCCTGGCCCATGCTCGAGAACCTGTCCGGCAACTTCCGCATCGACAAGGTCAGCCTGACGCTGGACACGGCGGGCGGCGCGCTCATGCATCCGGCGCCGGGTCAGACGCTGTCGCTGGGCGCGATCAGCGCCGTCATTCCGAACATGGAACTCAATTCCGTGTTGCAGGTGACCGGCAACAGCTCCGGGCCCGTGCCCGCCTATCTGGCGCTGGTGGCCAACTCGCCGCTGGGCAAACTGCTCGACGGCGCGCTGGACGAGGCCCAGGGCACGGGCGACTGGCGCATGCCGATCAAGCTGACGGTGCCGCTGCTCAATACCGACGACACGCAGGTGGACGGCCATATCCAGTTCGCCGACAACAGCTTCTCCTTCATGCCGGAAGTGCCGCTGCTGACGCAGATGCACGGCGACCTGGAGTTTTCCGAGAAGGGCGTGCAGACCCGCGAGGTCCGCGCCCAGTTCCTGGGCGGACCCGTGAAGATCTCCGGACGGCTGGCGCAAAGCGGTGACGCGCTGAACTTCGAGGGCACGCTGGCTGGCGCCGGCCTGACGCAGATCAGCAATGCCGCGTCGATGTCGCGCTTCTCGGGCAAGGCCGCATACAAGGGCAAGCTCAGCTACCAGAAGGGCGGCGCGGTCGAGATCTCGGGCGAGTCCGATCTGGCGGGGATGGCGATCGACATGCCGGCGCCGGTTGGCAAGTCCGCGCAGTCCTCGCAGCTGTTGAAGCTGCAATGGGGCTCCGCGCAGGACCAGGGCAGCCGTGGCCGGCGCTGGCTGACGGCCAGCCTGGGCACGACGGTCAACGCGCTGTTCGAGCGCGATCCCGCCAGCAGGTCGGCGTCGTATTTCGCGCGCGGCGCGGTCGGCATCAATCGCCCGGCCAGCCTGCCGACCGAAGCGGCGCTGAGCCTGAGCGCCAGCCTGCCGGAACTGGACATGGACGGCTGGGAAAAGGTCGGCGACGGCTTTTCCGTCCAGCCCGGCAAGGGCAAGCCGGCGCCCAAGCCGATCCTGCCGCCGCCCGGCCGCGTCAGCCTGGCCACGGGCGTGTTGCGCACCAGCGGCTACACGCTCAATGACCTGACCCTGTACGCCACCCGCCCGGATCCGGCGCAGTGGCGCGTGGACATCCAGTCGCGCCAGGCGGCCGGTTCGCTGGAATGGCGCGAGGCATCCGGCGCCATCGCCGGCCAGATCACCGCGCGCCTGAAGCACCTGGCGCTGGGCGGCGAGGACGACGGCAACAAGGCCGACGAGGCCCTGTCCTCGAACAGCGATCTGTCCGACATTCCCGCCATCGATTTGCAAGCCAAGCAGTTCCTGCTCTACGGGAAAAACCTGGGCGAATTGCAGGTGCTGGGCACCAACCTGGAGCGCGGCCGCCGCTGGCGGCTGGACAAGCTGTCCATCGCCAATGACGCCGCCAAGCTCGACGCCAAGGGCGACTGGACGCTGGACGGAGCCAGCCGCGGCCTGACCGTGGACGCGGCGATCAAGTTCGCCAACCTGGGCGGTTTCATGGACCGGATCGGCTTCGAGAAGATGGTGTCCGGCGGCGACGGCACGATGCAGGGCCGCATGACCTGGCGCAACCTGCCCTGGACCCACAATATCGCCGACATCGATGGCGAGGTCGAGGTCAGTGTCGACAAGGGCCGCTTCATGCACGTGAACTCGCGCACGGCGCGGCTGCTGGAACTGCTGTCGCTGCAATCGCTGCAGCGCCTGGCCAAGCTGGAAGCCAACCCCACCAGCCTGCTGCGCGACGGCTTTCCGTTCGACACCATCCGAGGCCACATGAAGCTGTCCGACGGCGTGTTGCGCACTGATGGCTACAAGGTTAACGGACCCGTGGCGGCCATCGTGCTGGCCGGCGACGTGAACGTGGTGCAGGAGCGCTGGAACCTCAAGGCCGTGGTGATTCCGAACCTGGACGCCAGCGGCGCGGCGGTGGTGACGGCGCTGGCAGTCAATCCGCTGATCGGCCTGGGCGCTTTCGTGACGCAGTGGCTGCTCAAGCATCCGCTGGCGAGCGCGATGACCATGGAGTACGCCGTCACCGGCACCTGGGACGATCCCAAGATCGACCCGCTGGATGGTTCGGGCAAGCCCGTGCCCAAGCAGACGCCGCGTCCGGCGGACGCGCCGGTGCGTCGCCTGGAAGAGTTCATCGAGCATTGAGGCGGCGCGGGCCGCGCCGCCGCTCAGGCGCCGCGGATCGCGATGCCGCCGATGGCTCCTGCCGGCGTGCGTCGCCAGCGCGCGGGGCCGTCCTCGTGCACGTTGCCGCCCTGCGCGTCCACCGCCACGGTGACGGGCATGTCGACCACGTCGAACTCGTAGATGGCTTCCATGCCCAGGTCTTCGAACGCCACCACGCGCGCGCCTCGGATGGCCTGCGACACCAGATAGGCGGCGCCGCCGACGGCGATCAGGTAGGTGGCGCGATGGCGCCGGATCGCCGCGACCGCCTCGGGTCCGCGCTCGGCCTTGCCCACCATCGCCAGCAGGCCGCCTCGCGCCAGCATCATCTCCGTGTAGCCGTCCATGCGCGTGGACGTGGTGGGTCCGGCCGGGCCGACGGCTTCGCCGCGCACCGGGTCCACCGGGCCGACGTAATAGATGACCCGGCCCGCGAAATCGGCGGGCATGGGCTCGCCGCGCGCCAGCAGATCCTGGATGCGCCGGTGCGCGGCGTCGCGGCCGGTGAGCATGCGGCCGTTGAGCAGCAGCGTGTCGCCGGCGCGCCATTGCGCGATGTCGTCGCGCGTCAGCGTGTCCAGGTCGACGCGCCGTCCTTCCGTCGTGGCCGCCGGCGCGAGGTCCGGCCAGGCGGCGGGCGGCGGCGCGTCGAAGCGGGCGGGACCGTGGCCGTCCAGGGTGAAACGCGCATGGCGGTTTGCGGCGCAGTTCGGAATCAGCGCGACCGGCTTGGCGGCGGCGTGCGTGGGATAGGTCCTGAGCTTGACGTCCAGCACCGTGCTGAGCCCGCCCAGGCCCTGCGCGCCGATGCCCAGCGCGTTGACACGCTCATGCAGCTCGACGCGCAGGGCCTGTTCCGGCGTCAGCACGCGACCGGCCCGCAGCGCCGCGCGCAGCGACAGCATATCCAGCGGTTCCATCAGGCTTTCCTTGGCCAGCTGCATGGCCTTCTCGGCGGTGCCGCCCACGCCGATGCCCAGGATGCCGGGCGGACACCAGCCGGCGCCCAGCTCGGGCACCGTGCGCAGCACCCAGTCGACCACGCTGTCGCCCGGGTTCAGCATGGCCAGCCGGGCCTTGTTCTCGGAGCCGCCGCCCTTGGCCGCCACCGTGACCGTCAAGGTGTCGCCAGGCACGACGCGGGCATGGATGACCGCCGGCGTGTTGTCGCGCGTGTTGGGGCGGCCGAACAGCGGATCGGACACCAGCGACGCGCGCAGCGGGTTGTCGGGATGGCGGTAGGCCAGGCGCACGCCTTCGTTGACGGCATCCTCCAGGCCATCGTCGAAGCCGCTCCAGCGCGCGTCCATGCCGACTTCAAGCAGCACGTTGACGATGCCGGTGTCCTGGCAGATGGGGCGCCGGTCCGTCGCGGCCATGCGCGAGTTGAGCAGGATCTGCGTCATCGCATTGCGCGCGGCCGGGCTGGCCTCGCGCGCATGGGCCTCGGCCAGGTGCGCGAGGAAGTCGGCGGGATGGGTATGGCTGATGTGCTGCAGGGCGCCGGCGACGGAGTCGACCAGGTCCTGGCGGCGGATGGGGAGGGCCATGGCGGGACGTGGTGGTGGCAAGGTCATTCTGCGTGCAGCGTGGCGCCGGCCCGTTCGCGGACCAGGCTGACGGCGACCAGGGACACCAGGGCCATGGCGATGACGTACACGCCCACCATCCAGGACTTGCCGGTGGCCGAGATGATCCATTGCGCGATCATGGCCGCGAAGGCGCCGCCCAGGATGGAGCCGAGCGCATAGCCGACCGAGATGCCCGAGTAGCGCACGCCGGCGGGGAACATCTCGGCGTACAGCGCGGCCTGCGGGCCGTAGGTCAGGCCCAGCGGCAGCGCCAGGATCACCAGCGCGGCCGTGAATTGCCCGATGTCGGCGGCGTCGATGAAGCCCCACATCGGCACGGCCCACAGCGCCAGCAGCACATAGCCGATCTGGAACGTGCGCACCCGGCCGATGCGGTCGCCCAGCCAGCCGCCGAGCAGGGTCGTGGCCAGCCAGACGGCGGCGGCCAGCGTGCAGGCCATCAGCACCTGTTGGGCCGGCATCTTCAGCGCGCGGCTGCCGTAGCTGATGAAGAAGCCCACCAGCAGATAGCCGGCGGCGCTGTTGCCCACGAAGATCAGCGCGGTCAGCAATACCTCGCGCGGATGCCTGCGCAGCAGCTGGCCCAGCGGCGCGGCGCTGGCGCGCTTGCGCGCCTGCATCTCCAGGAATACCGGCGACTCCTCGACCGCGCGGCGGATGAAGGTGCCAACCACGATCAGCAGCACAGACAGCAGGAAGGGCACGCGCCAGCCCCAGTCCATGAAGCGTTCCATGCCGATGGCGGTGGTGAGGCACCAGAGCACGCCGGTGGCGACGATCATGCCCATGGGCACGCCGATCTGCGGAAAGGCGCCGAACAGCGAGCGGCGGTGCGCCGGCGCGTGTTCCACCGCCATCAGGGCCGCGCCGCCCCATTCGCCGCCGGCCGAGAAGCCCTGCAGCACGCGCAGTCCGACCAGCAGCACCGGCGCCCAGACGCCCAGCACGGCATAGGACGGCAGCAGGCCGATCAGCGCGGTGGCCGAGCCCATCAGGATGAGCGTGGCGGCCAGCACGCGCTTGCGGCCGTAGCGGTCACCCAGGTGTCCGCAGATGATGGCGCCGAGCGGCCGGAACAGGAAGGCCACGCCCACCGTGGCGAAGGACAGGATCAGCGCCCATTCCGGATTGTTCTGGGTGAAGGGGGCGAAGAACAGCGCGCCCAGCACCAGCCCGGCGGCCTGCGAATAGATGAAGTAGTCGTACCACTCGATGGTCGAGCCGACCAGCGTGGCGGCCAGCACCTTGCGGTCGTCGGCGCTGATCAGCGGGCGGCCGGCGGGCGCGACGGCGGCGCCGGGCGCGGAAATCTCGGTTTGCATGGTTTGTCTCCTGGGTGGCGGCGGCGCCGCTGATCTTGGGAGGGCCGCGCGGGGCGCGGCCCTCCTGGGGGACTGCGATGGGACTGCGCGGTTCAGGCGGGATTCGCGGCCGGCGCGGGCTGCGGCGCGTCGGGCTGGTGCTCGGGGCTGGCGGCCTGGAAGGCTGGCAGGGCGGCGCAGGCCCGCGCGATGGCGTCGATCCGTCCATACGGCGCCAGGTCCGCGCCGTAGCGTCTGGCGTTGTAGACCTGCGGCATCAGGAAGCACTCGACGATGCCGGGCGCGTCGCCCAGCGCGTAGGGCGAGCCGTCGTCGTCGCCCAGCGCGGCCTCGAAGGCGGAAAAGGCCTCGTGGCACCAATGGCGATACCACTCGCCGACCTGCTCGTCGTCGGCGCCGAACTGCGTGCGCAGCCGCTTGAGCGCGCGCAGGTTGTTCAGCGGATGGACCTCGCAGGCGATCAGCTGCGCCAGCGCGCGGGCGCGCGCCCGGGCCGCGCGGCCTGGCGGCAGCAGCGTGGGTTCGGGGTTGCGTTCCTCCAGGTACTCGATGATGGCCAGCGACTGCTGCAGGCGCAGGCCGTCAATGTCCAGCATCGGCACCAGGCCGAACGGCGCCAGGCGCCGGTAGGCCGGCTGCAGGTGCTCGCCCTGCGCCATCTGCCAGGTGACGCTGCGGTACGGCTGGCCCTTCAGGGCCAGCGCGATGCGCACGCGGTAGGCGGCCGAGCTGCGCCAGTAGCTGTGCAGCACGGGGATCGAAGCGGATTCGGCCATCGCGCGCTCCGTTCAGGCTGCGGCGGTTTCAAGTGCGGCCGTGGCCGGCAACGGCCGCGTGGCGGGAATTTCCACCACCTGGTCGATATCGCCGAACAGGCTCGCGCCGGCATCGTCGCGCATGCCGATCCGCACGCGGTCGCCATGCTTGAGGAATGGCGTGCGCATTTCGCCATCGCGCAGCTTCTCGCGCACGCGCGCTTCCACCAGGCAGCAGACGCCGGCCGCGTCGCTGGCGTTGGAGATCGTGCCGCTGCCCAGCAGCGTGCCGGCGCCCAGGCGGCGCGTGCGCGCCGCATGCGCGATCAGCTCGCCGAAGTGGAACTGCATTTCCTCGCCGGCCTGGGGCTGGCCGATGAGCCTGTCGTTCAGCCAGACCTGCATGGGCCGGTGCAGCTTGCCGCCGCGCCAGTACGGTTGCAGCTCGTCGGGCGTGACCAGCACTGGCGACAGCGCCGAGGCCGGCTTGCCTTGCAGGAAGCCGAAGCCCTTTGCCAGCTCGGGCAGCACCACGTTGCGCAGCGTGACATCGTTGACCAGGCCCAGCAGCACGATGTGTCGCAGCGCGTCGTCGGCGTTCACGCCCAGGGGCACGTCGTTGGTGATCACGACGATCTCGGCTTCCAGGTCCACGCCCAGGTCCTCGCTGGCGGCGGTGATGGGATCCCGCGGCCCCATGAAGTCGTCCGACGCGCCCTGGTACATGAGCGGATCGGTCAGGAAGGATGGCGGCATTTCGCCGCCGCGCGCGCGTCGGGTCAGGTCGACGTGGTTCAGGTAGGCCGACGCGTCCAGCCACTGATAGGCGCGTGGCAGCGGCGCGGCGCAATGCGCCGGATCGAAGGGTTCGCCGGCGCGGCGGCCGTCGTTCAGGGCCTGGTATTCGGCTTGCAGGCGTGGCGCGATCCGAGTCCAGTCGTCGAGCGCCTGCTGCAAGGTGGCGGCGATGGCGGGCACGGCGAGGTGGCGAGACAGATCGCGGCTGACGACGACCAGTTGGCCGTCGCGCGCGCCGTTCTTCAAGGTGGCGAGTTTCATGGGTTCAATCTCCTGCGGAGTTCGTCGGGGCGGCGCTTCAGCTGTTCAGCTCGGCCCACATGTCGCGGTCGCGCTCGGCGGTCCAGACGCGCGGGTCGACGATGCCGCTGGCTTCGTCGTAGGCGCGCGAGACGTCGAAGGGAATCGCGTGTTCGTAGATGACGACATGGCCGAATTCCGGATCCATCACGCGTCGCGTGTCGGCATAGACCTGCTTGAGCGACTTGCCGCTGGCCACGCCCTCGCGCGCGCAGCCGTACAGCGTCTGCACCCAGCGGCGCGTGTAGCCGATGGCTTCTCGGCAGTCCTGCGGCGTGGTCAGCGCCGGGCCTCGGCCCGGCACCATCTGCGCGGGGCGCAGCGCTTCGAGACGATCCAGCGTGGCGGGCCAGTCGGCCAGGTAGGCGTCGCCGGTGTAGACGCCGGCGTTGAACTCGACCAGGTCGCCCGCGAAACAGATGCCCTGCGACGGAATCCAGACCACGCTGTCGCCGCGCGTGTGGCCATTGCCCAGATGCATCATGCGCACCTCCAGCGAGCCCAGCCGGATCGTCAGCTCGCGTTCGAACACGAGGGTGGGCCAGGTCAGGCCGGGGATCGATTCGGACGAGCGGAACAGGCGCGGGAAACGGCCGATCTCAGAGTCCATGTCGGCCTGGCCGCGCTCGACGATCAGCTCGTGCGTGCCACGGCTGGCGATGACGGTGGCCGCGCCTTCGGCGGCGAAGGCGGACGCGCCCAGCACGCGCACCGCGTGGTAGTGCGTCAGGGCGACATGGCGGATAGGCTTGTCGGTGACGCCGCGAATCGCGCGGATCAGGTCCTGCGCCATGGCCGGCGTGGCCGTGGCGTCGACCACCATCACGCTGTCGTCGCCGATGATGACGCCCGAATTCGGATCGCCGTCGGCGACGTAGGCATAGGCGTTGTCCGACAGGCGCTCGAACGAGATTTTCTTTTCCGCCAGGTCGGCCTGGGACGCGAAAGGCTTGCTCATGGGATTTCCTTGTGAAGAACGAAACAGGGGGTCAGCCGGCCTGGCGCGCCTGGCTGCTGGTGCCGCTCTGGCCGGGCCGCAGGCCGGCGGCCTTGTCGCGGGTCCAGGCGGCCAGCTCGTCGTGCGCGGCGCGGCGCTTGTCGGCGACGTAGTCGTGCATGGGCAGGCGCACGGTGATTTCCAGGCGCAGGCCGTTGGGATCGAAGAAGTAGATGGAGCGGATGAAGTGGTGGTCGGTCGGCCCGACGGTCTCGATGCCGTGCCCGGTCAACCGTTGGCGCATGGCTTCCAGCGCGGCCTCGTCCTCGACTTCCATGGCGAAGTGATTGACCCAGCGCGGCGTGGCGGGATCCGGGACGCTGACGCCGTTGTCGCCCAGGTCGAAGAAGGCGATGTGCGAGTGGTCGGCGAATTCGAAGAACAGATGCACGAAGGGGCAGTATTCGCCGGTCGACGGCACGCGCTCTTCCTTGACCACGTGCACCAGCGGCAGGCCGAGGATGTCTTCGTAGAAGTGGCGCGTTTCCTCCGCGTCTCGGCAGCGCCAGGCGAAGTGATGCAGTCCGCGCAGGGCAGCGCCGGACTCGGCGTCGCGGGGCAGGTCGGATTGGGTCATGCGGGGTCTCCGGGAATCAGGGAATGGACAGGCAGGACGGGTCCGCGTGCGCCGCCATCATTTCGTCGACGGCGGCCTGGGCGCGGTCGCCGTCGCCCAGCGCTTCGATCAGCAGCAGCACCAGCTGCGCCAGGCGGTCGCGCTGGACCGAGGGATCGGGCGCGCTGGTGAGCGCGATCAGGCGTTCGAGCAGATCGTCAAGCTGTGGCTGCGACATGGGCATGGGCGTGGGTTCCGGCATTCGATGGGGAGTACGCGTCCGAGGACGCGCGGTAGGCGCAGGGGTAGAGCGCGGCGGCGATCCAGTCCGGCAGGGCGGCGCCAGCCTGGCCCGAGGCGGCGGCATCGACGGCGGCCATCACATGCTGGTCCGGTCGGATCAGCCAGACTTCGCCGTTCATCTCCACGCCCAGCTGGCGCCGCAGCGCCTCGCGGCCCTCGGCATCGCAATGGGCGCCGACCGTCACGCGACGCAGCAGGGCGTCGTCGGCGGCCGGCTCCGGGATGTCCGGTACGGGGTCGCCGAAGACCAGGGCGGTGAACCAGGGGCCGAGCAGCTGGTGCAGTGAGCGCTGCGCGCGCCGGTCCAGCACCACGTTGGGCAGCGCGCGTCCCGCATGCGGGCTGGCGGGATGCGCCAGCGGCGACGGCGGATAGATGGCCGGCATGCAGAGCCGGCCGGTATTGATCATGCGCGCGGGCACGTCGTGGCGCGGGGCCAGCGCGATGATGGCGTCGCGCCACATGCGCGCCGATTCGGCCGGGCCGGGATGCACGAAGCGCGACGAGCGCCGCGCCTGGCGGATGTTCTCCAGCGCCGCGTGCTTGCGCTCGGCGCTGTAGCTGTCGAGCAGCGTGTCGCTGGCGCGTCCCTGCAGCACCAGCGCCAGTTTCCAGCCCAGGTTGTCGGCGTCCTGGATGCCGCCGTTGCCGCCGCGCGCGCCGAACGGCGCCACCAGGTGCGCCGAGTCGCCGGCGAACAGCACGCGGCCATGACGCAGGCCGGGCAGGCATTCGTGGCGATAGGCCCAGACGCCGTGCCAGGCGATATCGAAATCGACCTGTTCGCCCAGCAGGTCCCAGACGCGCTGGCGCATGGCCTGCGGCGTGCAGGCGGCCTGCGCGTCCTCGTCGGGGCGAAGCTGGAAGTCCAGCCGCCAGGTGTCGTCGGCCATCTTGTGGCGCCAGACGGCCCGGCCGTGGTTGCTGCCGGCGTCCAGCCAGGTCCAGCGCTCTTCCGGCCAGGACGTACCGCGCAGCACCACGTCGATGATGATCCAGCGGTCTTCGTTGCGGTCGTACACCTCGGGCCGCAGGCCCAGCGCCTGGCGCAGCGGGCTGTTGGCGCCGTCGCAGGCGATCACCCATTCGGCCTGCGTGCGGTAGTCGCCCTCGGGCGTGTGCACGCGCAGCGTGACCGGACCGCCGTCGGCGGGCGAGTCGATCGCGTCGACGCGGTTGAGCCAGCGCAGCTCGGCCAGCGGCTCACGTTGCAGCGCCTCGACCAGGAAGGCTTCCAGATAGTATTGCTGCAGGTTCACGAAGCCGTTGTGGCGCATGTCGGGCTGCGCCTGCAACGTGAACGAGGCGACTGCCGCATCGCGGCACAGCACGCGCCCGACGTTCCAGCGCACCCCCTTGGCGACGATGGCGTCGGCCACGTCCAGGCGGTCGAAGATGTCCAGCGTGCGCTGCGCCCAGACCATGCCGCGCGAGGCCAGGCCGCGCACGCCCACGGTGTTGTCGTCGTCCAGCAGGGTCACGCGCTGGCCCCGGCGGACCAGGTCCAGCGCCATCGTCAGGCCGCTCAGGCCGCCGCCCACGACGATGACCGGGTGCGGCGCGGACCGGGCTCGGTCCAGCTCGTCGGGCCTGACGAATGGGTAGGTGGGAAGCTCCATCATGGCTTGACCTTGTGCTCCAGTGATCTATAGTTCTCGGCGTCAGGGCACCAATGTAGAAGTGCCGCCGACGGGCGTCATGTCCTCACGCAAGAGGACAATGCGCGGCCCGCCGATCCCCGTAGAATCGATCGCCAAGACTGGGGGAGCCAGAACCATGAGAGAGACAAGCCATCAAGCGTTCGCGCGCGCGGACGGCGGGCAGTGGGCAGTTCCCGTGATCACCGGCCTGGGCGGCCCGGCCTTTCATGCCACCTTGCTGGCGGGTCTGCGCGATCTGGTGGGCGCCGACCACGTCACCGACCTGAGCTACGACCGGGCCGGCGGACTGGGCCAGTGTTCGGCCGCCAGCCTGCTGAATCAGTCCATGATCGAATGGACGACCAACCTCTATGTCAATGGCAGCTTCTATCGCCGTGACCCCAATTACCAGATGCTCTGCGGCATGGCGGGACAGCGGCGCCGTTCGGAAGACCTGATCGTCGAGACGCTCTGTCCCGAGGGTATTCCCGATGCCGAATACCGGCGCCTGCTGTTCGAGCGGCCGGGCTTCGCCAGCAAGATCTCGGTCATCGGCGCGCGCGACGATGGCGTCTGCTACATCAACCTGTATTTCTCGCGACGGCACGGCGCCGGCGTGGAGGATCTGCTGCGCGGCTGCGCGCCGCTGCTGATCGCGCTGAGCCGGCGTCATCGCGAACTGCGCTGCCCGGCCGAACCGGCATGCGCCGGGGCCGAGAGCTGGGCTTCGGGGTTTTCACTGAGAGAGATCCAGGTGGCCGGCCTGTTGCGGCGCGGCCATACCGCCAAGCAGGTGGGGCGCGAGCTGGGCCTGTCGCCAGCCACCGTGGTGACCTACAAGAACCGCATCTTCAAGAAATGCCAGGTCGCCAGCCTGAAGGAATTCCTGCTGAAGACGCCGTCGCCAGCGGCACAGGAACGGATCGGCCTTTCCTGTTGAGCCGCGATGGGCGGCCCGGCGCGCCGGGCCGCTGGCGGCCTCAACGCGGCGACGGGGAAACCGCCCGGCGTTCGGCGCGATGGCACCAGCGCAGCACGCGCCAGGTCGACAGCATCATCAGGAGCAGCACGAACAGGAATGGAAAGCCCGTGGCCACCGAGGCGGCCTGCAGGGAATTGAGTCCGCCGCCCAGCAGCAGGATAAGCGCGACCACGCCCTGGGCCACGGCCCAGAAGATGCGCTGGATGATGGGCGCGTCAACCTTGCCGCCGGCGGTGATGCCGTCGATGACCAGCGAACCGGAATCCGACGAGGTGACGAAGAAGATCACCACCAGCACGATCGCGACCAGCGAGGTCAGGCCGGCCCAGGGCAGCTGGCGCAGCATCATGAAGAGCGACAGCTCGGGCTGGTTGGCCAGCACCATTTCCTGCACGCCCGTATAGCCCTGCGCCACCAGCTGGTGCAGCGCGGTGCCGCCGAAGGTGGTCATCCAGAAAATGGAGACCAGCGTCGGCGCGATCAGCACACAGACCAGGAACTGGCGCACGCTGCGGCCCTTGGAAATGCGGGCGATGAACATGCCGACGAAGGGCGACCAGGAGATCCACCAGGCCCAGTAGAACGAGGTCCAGCCCTGCAGGAATGCGTTGTCGTCGCGGCCGAAGGGCTGCGACAGTTGCGGCAGGTATCGCAGGTAGGCGGCGGTGTTGTCGAGCAGGCCTTGCAGGATGTCGGCGGTCGGGCCCACGGCGATGATCAGCAGCATCAGCAGCAGGGCCAGCGCCACGTTCAGCTCGGACAGGCGCTTGACGCCCGCCTCGATGCCGGCCACGACCGAGCCCAGCGCGATCGCCGAGATCACGATCACCAGGATGATCTTGTTCTGCGCGTTGATCTCGATGCCGTACAGGTGATGCAGGCCGGCCAGCGCCTGCTGCGCGCCCAGGCCCAGCGAAGTCGCCAGGCCGAACAGCACGGCGAACACGGCCAGTATGTCGATGGCGTTGCCCAGCGCGCCGCGCGCGTGCCGCAGTCCGAGGATGGGATAGAGCACCGACCGGATGGACAGCGGCAGGCGCAGGTTGTAGGTGATCAGCGCCAGCGACAGGCCGACGACCGCGTAGATCGCCCAGGGATGCAGGCCCCAGTGGAACACCGTGGCGGCCATGGCCAGCTCCCGCGCGGGCGCGACGGCCGGGGCAACCAGCTGGCCTTGCGCGTCCAGCGGCGGCGCCAGGCCCAGCGGCGGATTGTTGAAATGATGCATGGGCTCCATCACGCCGAAGAAGACCAGTCCGATTCCCATGCCGGTGGCAAACAGCATCGAGGTCCAGCCGACGAAGGAATATTCGGGCTTGGCATCCTGGCCGCCGATCACGACGCTGCCCATGGGCGAGAAGATCAGGAACAGGCTGAACAGCACGAAGAGATTGGCCGCGCCCATGAAGAGCCAGTCGAAGGTCGAGGTCAGCCAGCCTCTGATGCCGTTGAGCGCGGCCTCGGTGGGGCCGGCCTGCAGCAGGGCGAAGATCACGAAGGCGGCGATCACGGCCACCGAGATGGGAAAGACGGGGTGATGGATGTCGAGGATGCCGAAGCGGATGTTGTCCTGGCCCGCCTGCGCGCTGCCCTGCAGGCGGTCCAGGAACCGATGGTGGGGATGGGTCATGACTCCGGCGCGCGCTAGGGCGCGTGCCGCCTCCTGTGTGTTTTATGGTTGTGCCGCGCCTGGATGCGGGCTTGTGGCGCACTTGTCTGCCTTGCGTGCGACGGGCCCGCAGTCATTCTTCTCCCAAGCGCTGCGCGGCTCTTTTCCGGGCCGGACGCGAAACTGCCTATTCCCGACATGGCGCGCGCCGCGCGTCGGGCGGGTTGCGGTCGCAAACCGTCTGGTTCCTGTCGCCTGGAGACAAGCGCGCCCGCGCCGGCGGCGTCACCATCGCGTAGGCGCGGCCGCCCGGCCGGCACGACGCCGGCGCGGCCGGCCAGGAGACGAGCGATGGCAGAGAACAGAGGCGTGGTTTACATGGGGCAGGGACGCGTGGAGGTCCAGCCGCTCCGCTTCCCCGAGCTGGCGGATCCCCGGGGCCGCAGGATCGGGCATGGCGCCATCCTGAAAGTGGTCGCCACCAACATCTGCGGTTCCGATCAGCACATGGTGCGCGGCCGCACCACGGCGCCTGCGGGCATGGTGCTGGGGCACGAGATTACCGGCGAGGTCATCGAGATCGGCCCCGACGTGGAGACGCTGCGGGTCGGTGATCTGGTGTCCGTGCCGTTCAACGTGGCCTGCGGCCGTTGCCGCTGCTGCAAGGAACAGGACACGGGCGTGTGCCTGAACGTGAATCCGGACCGGCCCGGCGGCGCGTATGGCTATGTGGACATGGGCGGCTGGATCGGCGGACAGGCCCGCTACGTGATGGTGCCCTACGCCGATTTCAACCTGCTTCGCTTTCCCGACGCGGCGCAGGCCATGGAGAAGATCCGCGACCTGACCTGCCTGTCGGACATCCTGCCCACCGGCTACCACGGCGCGGTGTCGGCGGGCGTGGGGCCGGGCAGTACGGTCTACGTGGCCGGCGCGGGACCCGTGGGGCTGGCGGCCGCGGCCTCGGCGCGGCTGCTGGGCGCGGCCGTCGTCATCGTGGGCGACGTGAACGCGGCGCGGCTGGCGCATGCGCGCGCGTCCGGTTTCCAGACCGTGGACCTGACGCTGGACGCGCCCCTGCCCGAGCAGGTCGCGGCGATCCTGGGCGCGCCGGAGGTGGATTGCGCGGTCGACGCGGTGGGCTTCGAGGCGCGCGGCCACGGCGGGGAGGGCTCGCGGGCCGAGGCGCCGGCGGCGGTGCTCAACGCGCTCATGGAGGTGACGCGGGTGGCGGGCCGCATCGGCATTCCCGGACTCTATGTCACCGACGATCCCGGCGCCGCCGATCCGGCCGCGCGGCGCGGCAGCCTGTCGGTGCGCTTCGGACTGGGCTGGGCCAAGGCCCATAGCTTCCACACCGGTCAGACGCCGGTGACGAAGTACAACCGGGCCCTGATGCAGGCCATCCTCTGGGACCGCCTGCGGATCGCCGACGTGGTGGGCGTGACGCTGATTTCCCTGGACGATGCGCCCAGGGGGTATGCCGAGTTCGATGCCGGCGCGCCACGAAAATTCGTGATCGATCCGCACGGCGCGCTGCTGGCGGCGTGACCGCGCGGGCCCGCCGCCGGCGCGCGCCGGCGTTCGCTGTTCGGCGGATGGCCGAACTGCGAACGGTATGCCTTGCTGAAATGACAGGGCGACTGGAAGCCGCAGGCCACCGTCACGCTCATCACCGACATGTCCGTCTGCAGCAGCAGCTCGCGCGCGCGGCGCAGCCGCAGCCACAGGTAATAGCGGGTGGGCGAGATGTTCAGGTATTCCTTGAACATGCGCTGCAATTGCCGCTGCGACAGCCCCACGCTCTCCGCGATCTGATCGAAGCTCAGCGGGTCTTCGATGTGCGCTTCCATGAGCTGCGCCGTGCTCAGCAGTTCGCGTCGGTTGACGCCGATGCGCGCGGCCATCGGGATGTGCTGCTTTTCGGTGGCGCTGCGGATGCGGTCCAGGATGAACTGTTCCGACACGCCGGCGGCCACCGCGTCGCCGTAGCGCCGCGCCATGAGATCCAGCATCAGGTAGAGCGGCGCGGTGCCGCCCGAACAGGTGATGCGGTCGCGGTCGGTCACGAACAGGTCTTCGGTGAATGTCACGGCCGAGAATTCCTCGCGCAGCGAGGACAGGTTTTCCCAATGCACGGCGCAGCGATAGCCATTCATCAAGCCGGCCTTGACCAGCGCGTAGCTGCCCGTACAGAGGCTGCCCAGCGTCATGCCCAGGCGCGCCAGCCGCGTCAGCGCGCGAACTAGCGCGCCGTTGACGTGGCGCCTGACCTCGATGCCGCCACAGACGAACAGGGTCTCCATGGCGGGCGTGTCGTCCAGGCTCGCGGTGGGCGTGATGGGCAGGCCGTTGCTGGCCGTGGCGGGCGCGCCGTCGGGCGTCAGCACCGACCAGCGATACAGCGGGCGCCGGCTGACATAGTTGGCCATCCGCAGCGCCTCGACGGCGTTGACGAAGGCGATCATCGAGAAGTCGGGCAGCAGCAGGAAGCCGAAATGGCTGTGCGCCGCGTCGGGCGGATCGGGCTGGACAGGCAGGGGCCGGCTGGAAACCGGGGTGTCCGGATGGGGTTGGGGATGCATGCGTATCGACCTCGTTCAAGGCCAAGCAAACATCCGGCTGGCGTCGCCTTCGCGGGCAGGCGCCGGGCCGGGCCTGTTGCCGGCGGGTAAGCGCCGGCAGTCCAGCATGACGACCGAAAGTGCTGCTGAGTATCGGCCGTTATCGCGTTTGCGTGGAGCGGTATCGCGGGTTCAGGGAAGAAATCAGGGTTGTCCTATCGAAACCGTTGATGGAAACAGCGCCTGCCTGATCTGGCTCGCGGCGCCCGCGTTTACTTCTCGATGATCAGGTCGCTCAGGGGGCGGCTGCAGCACAGCAGCACCATGCCCTGGTCGATTTCCCGTTGCCGGATGCCGCCTTGATGGCGCATGTCGACCTCTCCGGACAGCAGTCTGACCTTGCAGGTGCCGCACATGCCTTGCGTGCACGAGGACGGCAGCCGCAGGCCGGCGGCGCGCGCGGCGTCCAGCACGGTCTGGTCCGCCGCGCAGCCCAGGCTGCGCTGGCTGCGCTCGAATCGCACGGTGTAGCTGGACCCGGTGGATGTGGCGCGCGGCTCCGGGGCCGGCGCGGTCGCTTGTTCATCGAAGGAGAAGCTCTCCTCGTGATAGCGGCTCATGTTCAGGCCGGCCTGGGCCAGCATCTCGCGCGCCGCGCGCATATAGGGCGCCGGTCCGCAGGTGAACACGGTGCGCTCGAGGAAATCCGGCGCCATGAGCGCCAGCGCGGGCAGGCTCAGCCGGCCGGTCAGTCCGTGCCAGGACGGCCGGCGGCCGAGCTGCTCGCAGACGAAGTGGGCGCGGAAGCGCGACAGGTTCGAGGCCAGCAGGTCCAGTTCGCGCTCGAAGATGATGTCGTCGGGCGTGCGGGCGCTGTGGACGAAGACGATGTCGCGGTCGTCGCACAGATCGCGGTGGGTGCGCGCCATGGACATCAGCGGGGTGATGCCCGAGCCGGCGGACAGGAACAGGTAGCGCTCGGCCGGATGCAGCGCGTTGCTGAAGACGCCCGCTGGGCCGAGCGTTCGCACCGCCATGCCCGCGCTCAGGTGGTCGTGCAACCAGTTCGACACGGGGCCGCCAGGCACGCGCTTGACGGTGATGGACAAGGTGTGCGGCTGGGTCGGCGGCGACGAGATCGTGTAGCAGCGGTTCAGCCGCGTGCCGCCGATGTCCAGCTCCAGCGTCAGGAACTGACCGGGCGTGAAGGCGAAGGCGTGGCCGGCCGGCGAGCGGAAGAAGAAGCTCTTGACGTCGTGGGTTTCGGCGCGGACGTGCGTGCACAACAGCGCTTCCTCGGTTTCGCTGTTCCAGGGCGGCGGCAGGCGTCGCCAGTACTCATGCTGGTGCAGGCGCGACATGGCGCCGTCGATGGACGGCGCGGCGGCCAGGGCGGTCTGGGGGGCGCTCATGGCCGCGCGTCATTCCAGGCAGTAGGCCGTCAGCCGGCCGACATACCAGTTGCAGAATTTCTCCACCAGGCCCTCGGCATAGGGGGAGTAGGGGCCGGGCTGGTAGGCCGGGTTGCGCACGCCCTGCTGCGACATCTCGACCAGCGCGCGGTCCTGGCTGTTGGTCGCGCGCCAGACCGCTGTCAGATTCTCGATGTCGTAGTCCTCGTGTTCGCGCGCATCCTTGTGCACCAGCCAGGTGGTGCGCACCAGGGTCTTTTCGGGCGCGATCGGCAGCACCGAGAAGGTGACGATGTGGTCGCTCATGAAGTGGAACCAGGCGTTGGGCTGCGTCCAGAACGACAGCCCGCCCAGGTCGGCGCGCTGGAAATTGCCCAGCAGCTTGCGCGAGGCCACCCGGCCGTCCAGGGTTTCCGATTCGCCGGCGCGGTCCAGCGGCAGGCGTCGCACGCGGTAGCCGGTGATGCGCTCGTCCAGACAGTCGAGTTCTGATGAGGGCAGTCCGTCTGCCTGCCATTCGGATTCCAGGCGTTGCGACAGCGCGTCGAAGTCGGCCAGCTGCTGCGCGTTGGCGGCCGAGGGCTGATAGCCGAAGCCGTATTCGAACAGCGAGATGGTCAGCTCAGGGTGGTTCGCCGCGCAGTGATAGCACTCGCGGTTGTTCTCCATGGTGAGCTTCCAGTTGCCTTCCTCGATGATGTCGATCTGCGCGGCGATCTTGCAGTCGTTCAGATGGTGCGGCAACAGATAGGGTTCGACTTCGTCGCGCAGCCGGGCGAAGTCGGTCGGCGGCGTGTCCGCCAGGCAGATGAAGAGCAGGCCGGCCAGGCTTTGCACATGCACGGGCTTGAGTCCGTGCGCGCGCTTGTCGAAGCCGGCGCCCATGTGTTCGGCGTAGGCGAGCTTGCCATCCAGCGTATAGGTCCACTGGTGATAGGGGCAGACCAGATTGCCGACGGAGCCCTGCTGTTCCTGGCACAGGCGCGAGCCGCGATGACGGCAGACGTTGTGGAAGGCACGGATCTGCTGGTCGTCGTCGCGCACGATCACGACCGAATGGCGGCCGACGTCCACGGTGATGTAGTCGCCCGGTTCGGGAATGTCAGGCTCCGCCGCGACATGGATCCAGTGGCGGGCGAAGATCGCCTCCATGTCCAGGTCGAAGACCTGCTGGCTGAGGTAGAACGGCGCGTCCAGGCTGTGGCCCGGAACGCGGTTGGCGATCAGGGCGCGCAGTGCGTCGTCCACGCGCGGGCGGGATGGGGAAAGCGGGGCGATGATGTTCATGGTCCACCTCAGTAATCAACCAGGTTGTGAGTGCGCAGATAGGCAAGCACCGCGCGCGCTTTGTCTTCCGGGGAGCCGTGTTGAATGACTTCGCCGCCCCGGCTGGCCATGGCGGTCGCGGCCAGCAGCCGGTCGCGGCCGGAGCGTCGTTCGGGCGCGGCCAGCTTGCGCGGCCGCGCGTCGGCCGGTTCGATGCGCCAGGCGTCGGCCAGCGGCGCGGCCTGGGCGGGCGCCGCAACGGGCAGTACGCGCCCGGCGCGCTCCCGCGCATAGGCATAGCGTGGTTCGAAGGGCGCGGCGGGGTGCACGGTCAGCAGCGCGGGCAGGTCCGCTTCCATGTCGCGGCGCCGGCCCTTGGGCAGAAACTGCCGCGCCCGGACCGCGCCGCCGGCCAGCTGGGCGGAGAGCACGTTGGGCAATAGCGGACGGCCCAGACGCTGCGCCAGCAGATAGGGCAGCAGGCCGCTGCTCATGCCGGACTCGCCGCGGCTGCCGCAAAGCACGAGGGCGTAGTCGCTCAGCAGGGCGGCAAGCGGATCCAGCACGTCCCGGTCGCGCGGCACGTCGATGGTCTGGACACAGGGCGCGCCCAGCGCCAGATAGCCGCGCAATGCCGGTTCGTCGGGATCGCCGGCGTGCAGCACGGCGACGGACGCGCCGCCCAGGCGCCGGGCCAGCGCCAGCGCGGCGCCGTCGTTGCGGCTCCAGCGGACGGCGCCGCTGACGGGATGGCGTCCCAGCGAGACCAGGACGGCGATGCGCGGTTCAGCCATGGGGCGTCTCCAGGGGAATGCGCGCGGCTTCGCGGGCCCGCGCGACTTCATCCAGCAGCGCCCGCGTCACGCTGTGCGTGTCGTCGATGATGCTCAGGTCGGCGCGCTTGATCAGCGGAGCGCTGGCGTCCAGGTTCACGGCGATCACGTGCCGGCAATCCTTGATGCCCTGCAGGTGCTGGACCGCGCCGGAGATGCCGAACGCCAGGTACAGGCTGGCGCTGACGGTCTTGCCGGTGGCGCCGATCTGCTGCGAACGGGGAAAGCGGCCATCGTCCACCGGCACGCGGCTGGCGCCGACGGCCGCGCCCAGCGCGGTCGCCAGCGCATGGAAACTCTCCAGGTCGTGCACGCCGTTGCCGGCCGAGACGATCAGGTCGGCTTCTTCCAATGCCAGCTCGGCGGCGTCCAGCTTGAAGCGCGCTTGTTCGCGATAGCGCGCGGGCGCCTGCGGCCAGGGGAGCTGGCGGCGCAAGCCACGGCCCGCGCAGGGCAGGGCCTCGTCGACGGCGTCGGCGGCCAGCAGCAGGATGCGGGGCAGGGGGCAGCGGGCGAGCTGCGCCGGGCCGGCCATGCGGAAGGCTTCGCTGGCGTTCAGCGAGACCACGCCCGTCGCCGCCGTGTAGCCGGTGTGCGCGCCCAGACGCCTGCCCAGGTCGGCGTCGTCGGGATCCTCGTCGGACATGAAGATGTGCAGCGGCGGATCGCCGGCGATTTCCGCCAGCAGGGCGGCCAGGGCAAGATCGGGCGCATGGGCGGCGGGCGCTTGCGCCTGGATCAGCATATCCGCTCCCAGCGCGGCCGGTTCGTCGTGGCAGTCGCCGAACACCAGCAGGTGCACGGCCGTGTCCGCCTGTGCCAGCAGCGCCGCCGCCGCGACGGCCTGGCGCGCGCCCGCCGACAGCGCGCCGCGTTCGCTGTGGGCCACCGCGAGCATGCGGCGCACGGCGGGCGCCTGGCTGCGCAAGGGCTTGGCGGCGCTGGCGGCGCCGGCTTGCGCGGGCGTCGACGCATCCTCGCCGGCCGAGGCGGACTGGCCCAGCACGATGCGCTTCAGGCCCTCGGCTGTGCGCGTGTACGGCCGGCGCGGATTGATCCTGCGGATGGCGTTCATGATGTCTCCAGCGCGTCGGCGACCAGTTCCGCGATGTCGCGCACGTCGGGGCGCGGGCCGACCACGCCCTCCAGCATCGCCGTGCAGTTGGGACAGGCGACGACGATGGTGGCCGCGCCGGTTTCACGCGCGTCGGCGATGCGGATGTCGGGGATGCGGCGCTTGCCGGGGATGTCGGTCAACGGCGCGCCGCCGCCTCCGCCGCAGCAACGGCCTTCCAGGCCATGGCGCGTCATTTCCCGCAGCGGCGCGCCCAGCCGCGCCAGCAGCTCGCGCGGCGCCTCGGTTTCACCGTTGTAGCGGGCCAGGTAGCAGGGGTCGTGGTAGGTCAGGGGCGCGGACGATTCCAGCGGCTTGAGGCGGATGCTGCCTGTTCTGGCCAGGGCGGCCAGCGTGGCGGCATGATGCTCCACGGCATAGCGTCCGCCCAGCGCGGGGTACTCGTTGCGCAGACAGTGCATCACGTGCGGGTCGGCGGTCACGATGCGCTGGAAGTCCAGGCTGTCGAGCGTCTGGATCAACGCGCGCGCCAGCTGCTGGAAGGTGGCCTCGTCGCCCAGGCGGCGCGCCACGTCGCCGGTATCTGTTTCAAGCGCGCCCAGCACCGCGAAGCGCACGCCGCCCGCCTGCAGGGCCTTGACCAGCGCGCGCAGGCTGCGCTGGTAGCGCATGTCGAACGCGCCTTCGCCGGCGATGAGCAGCGCATCCACCGGACGGCCGGGCTGGATCTGTTCCACGCCCAGGTCCACGGCCCAGTGATAGCGCGCGCCCAGGTCGAAGCCGCCCGCCGTGCCGGTTTCGCGCAGGTTCGCCAGCGCCTGGGCGGCCTTGCTAGGCGCGGCGCCATGTTCCAGCGTCTGCTGGCGGCGCATGTCGACGATGGCGTCGACATGTTCGATCAGCATCGGGCAGGCCTGCACGCAGGCGCGGCAGGTGGTGCAGGCCCACAGTGTTTCCGGCTCGATCAGTTCGGGCACGATGGGGCTGGCCGGCGCGCCGTGGTGGAATCCGACGGGCAGGCCGGGCGAGGGACTGCCCGCATAGCCGGCGTCGGTGCCCCCGGCCATGCCCACGACCAGATCCTGGATCAGCTTCTTGGGATTGAGCGGCTGGCCGGCGGCGAAGGCGGGACAGGCGGCTTCGCACTTGCCGCACTGCACGCAGGCGTCGAAGCTCAGCAGCTGCTGCCAGGTGAACGTCGCCGGCGTGCCGACGCCCAGCGTCTGGCCGTCCAGCGGCAGCGGGCGCAAGGCCGCGAGCTGGCCGCGCGGCGTCTTGCCGAAACGTTCGGGGCGGGGGTGGAAGGCCAGGTGCAGCAGGCCGGCAAGCGCGTGCTTCATCGGGCCGCCGCGCGCCAGTCCCACGGTCAGCTCCCAGGCGCCCACCGCCAACAGCGCGGCGGTGCCCAGGCCGGTCAGCCCGGCCAGCCACGCGGCGGGCAGCGCGCCCAGCAGCAGCAGGCCCAGCGCCAGCGCCCCCAGCATCCACGGCAGCCGGTTCCACAGGCCGCGCGACAGCCGGGCGGGCGGATGGCGGCGGCGCAGCCAGACGAAGGCCAGGCCGGTCAGCATGACCAGCGCGGCGAGCGCGATGGCCATGTCCAGGGACTGCCGATAGAGCGCCAGGCCGTAGTTGAGCGCCACCAGCAACATGGCGGCCACCGCCGCGCCCGCCGTGGCGATGTGGGCGCGCGCGATGTAGGGATCGCGCGCCACGACGTGGTGCAGGTCGACGAAGTAGCGCTTGGGCACGGCGAGCATGTCCAGCCAGCGGATGGGGGCGCTGCGCCCGGCGCGCCAGAGCGAGGCGCGGCGCAGCGTTCCGGCGCCGATGCCCAGCACGGCAAGCCAGAACAGTCCGGTGATGAGGGAAGGAAAGGCGGCCATGGTCAGAAGTCCTTGCACAGGCGCAGCGAGTCGTAGATGGCGCCGTGGATGTTGTGCATCGATACGCAATCGCCGACGCGGAACAGCAGGAAGCGTCCGCCGCCGGTCGGCTCGGCCAGGGCCGGCTGCGGCTCGGCGGCGTACAGGGCATGGATGTCGGTCTGGCCCAGGTTGACGGATTGGGACTTGAGCGCGCCGTACAGGGCATCGTTGGGAATGATGCCGTTCTCGATGACGACCTGATCGACTTCGCGTTCCTCGCGCTCGTCGGTGTATTCGTTGCGCAGCAGCGCGATGCGCTTGTCGCCTTCGGCGCTGACGCGCTCCAGCCAGGTATTGGGCGTCAGCACGACCTGTTGCGCGTAGAGCCTGCGGTAGAAGATGGGGAAGGTGGTGCCGCCCACGCTCTCGGAAACCTTGGTGTCCGGCGTCACCACTTCGACCAGTCCGCCACGGCTGGCGATGTAGTCGGCCACCCCCGCGCCCGCGTGGGTGCTGACGCCGTCATAGACCAGCACGCGCCTGGCCGGCTCGACGCGGCCGGCCAGCACGTCCCAGGCGCTGACGGCCAGGCCGTCGGCCACGCCCCAGGCCGGCAGGTGGTGCACATGGCTGCGCCCGCCGGTGGCCAGCACCACGATGTCGGGATCCAGTGCGCGCACATCGTCCGCATCGGCGGCCTGTCCCAGCCGGCAGTCGATGCCCAGGCGCTTGATTTCAAGGTCGAACCAGCGGACGATGCCCGCCATCTGCTCGCGCTGCGGCGCTTTGGCGGCCAGCAGGATCTGCCCGCCCAGCGCGGCGTTGCTTTCCAGCAGCACCACGTCATGGCCGCGCTCGGCGCTGACGCGCGCCGCTTCCATGCCCGCCGGCCCGGCGCCCACCACCACGATCCGGCGGCGCCTGCCCCGGGTCGGGACAATGCGGTGCGGCATGGTGGTCTCGCGCGTGGTGGCGGCGTTCTGCACACAGAGCACGTCCAGGCCATCGTACTGGCGGTCGATGCAGTAGTTGGCGCCCACGCACTGCTTGATCTCGTCCTCGCGGCCATCGCGGATCTTCACGACCATGTGCGGATCGGCGATCTGCGCCCGCGTCATGCCCACGAGGTCGGCCGCGCCGCTGGCCAGCACGCGCTCGGCCTGGTTGGCGTCGCGAATGCTCTGCGCGTGCATGACGGGGATCTTCACCACCGATTTGATGCCCGCCGACAGGTGCACGAAGGGCTCCGGCGGCAGCGCCATCGGCGGCATACAGTTGGCCAGCGTGTTGTGCGTGTCGGCGCCCGAGCCGATCACGCTGAGGTAGTCGATCAGGCCGGTCTCGGCCATGGCCTGGGCGATTTCCTTGAGCATGTCGTGGTTCAGGCCGTCCTCGTGGAATTCGTCGCCGCACATGCGCAGGCCCACGCAGAAATCCTTGCCGACGGCCTCGCGCACCGCCTGCAGCACCTGCATGCCGAAGCGCAGGCGGTTCTCCAGACAGCCGCCGTACTCGTCGGTGCGGAAGTTGGTGCGTGGGCTCCAGAACTGGTCGATCAGGTGCTGGTGGGCGGCGGATATCTCGATGCCGTCCATGCCGGCCGCCTGCACGCGGCGCGCCGCCGCCGCGAAGTCGGCGATGATGCGGCGGATTTCCTCGGGCTCGATGGTCTTGGCGTTGCCCTGGTGCACGGGCTCGCGCACGCCGGACGGGCTGACCAGGTGCGGCCAGTGTTCGCCATGCCAGGACGAGCGCCGGCCCATGTGGGTCGCCTGGATCATGATGCGCGCGCCGTGGCGGTGCATGGCCTCGGCCAGGCGGCCCAGCGGTTCGATGACGCGGTCGGTGGAAAGGTTGACCGAGCGCCACCAGCCTTGTGGGCTGTCGGGCGAAACGATGCTGGAGCCGCCGCAGATGGCCAGCCCCAGGCCGCCCTTGGCCTTTTCCTCGTAGTAGCGCAGGTAGCGCTCGCCGGGCAGGCCGTGTTCGTCGGCGATGACTTCGGCGTGCGCCGTGCTGACGATGCGGTTGCGCAGCACGACTTGGTTCAGGGTGATGGGCGTAAACAGGCGTGAATAGCGCATGGCCGGCCTCAGGCGTCGATGGGACGAACGATGAATTCACAGTGCGCATGCCCTTGCGAACCGCAGTGGTGTTCGGCGCATTGGGCGCGCGCCGGCCGGCCCTGCTGGTCGCTCAGCCAATCCATGGCGCCCGCGAACCAGCCCGAGTACATGTAGCAGAGCAGGCCGGCCGTCCCGGGCTGGGCCAGCACGAAGGCGGAGTGACGCAGCGTGATGCGCGCGCGGGTGCGGGCGGGATCGATCTCGTCCAGCGCGAAGATTCCCCAGCCGCGTTGCGACAGGCGCCGCAGATAGTGCTCGTAGACCGGCGCGCCGCTGATCTTGTGGCGGCGCGATTCCTGTTCGCACCAGTAATAGGCGGACTTGTGGCCGGCGGGATACAGCAGGGCGGCGTAGGCCTCCCGGCCCAGCACGCCCTCGGCCGCCAGGTGGTTGTTCATGAAGAAATGGCGCGGCACGTACAGCATGGGCAGGCCGTCGGTGCGCCAGACGCCTGTTTGCTCGTCGACGTTGATGGGCAGGGTCGGTTGCATGGCGGGCTCCTTATCTATTCCACACTTCGCCGAAGACGCGCAGCCAGTTCTCGCCGATGGCCTTGCGGATGCGGATGTCGCTCCAGCCGGCGCGCCGCATGGCGTCGGTCAGGTTCGGCAGCTCGCCGATGCTGCGGATGCCGGCGGGATTCTGGATGGGGCCGAAGTCGGTCAGGCGGCGATGGCGGCCCTTGTCATGGGTGAGCCAGTCGAAGAAGGGCTGCCCGTAGCCTTGCGTGAAGTCCGTGCCGATGCCCACGTTGTCCTCGCCGACGATGGCGCTGACGTAGTCGATGGCCTCCACGTAATCGTCCACCGTGGCGTCGATGCCGCGCTTGAGGAAAGGCGGGAACATGGTCACGCCGACGAAGCCGCCGCGCTCGGCGATGAAGCGCAGTTGCTCGTCGCTCTTGTTGCGCGGGTGCGCCTTCAGGCCCGAGGGCAGGCTGTGCGAATAACAGACCGGGCGTGTCGAGGCGAGGATGGCTTCTTCGGAGGTCTTGGCGCCGACGTGAGACAGATCCACCATGATGCCGACGCGGTTCATTTCGGCGATGACTTCGCGTCCGTAGCCGGACAGACCGCCGTCGCGCTCGTAGCAGCCGGTGCCGATCAGGTTCTGCGTGTTGTAGCAAAGCTGGACGACGCGCACGCCCATGTCGGCGAAGGCTTCGATGTTGCCCAGGCGGTCCTCGAAGGCGTGGCCGTTCTGGAAGCCCAGGATGATGCCGATCCGGCCCTCGGCCTTGGCGCGGCGGATGTCGGCCGCGTCGCGCACCAGCGTCAGTAGGTCCTCGTTCTGGCGGATCAGCTGCTTCATCGCGGCGATGTTGTCCACCGTCTGGGCAAAGCCTTCCCAGACCGATACCGTGCAGTTGGCCGCGGTCAGGCCGGCACGGCGCATGTCCTCGAACACGGACCGGTCCCATTTGGAAATGATGAGGCCGTCGATGACGACGCTCTCCCGATGCAGGGCGTTCATGATGAAGTCTCCGTTGTGGGATCGCGGCGTACATGGCGCCGCGTCCTGTGACCGGACACCAGGGAGGTGCCAGGCGGGTTTTTTGGAGCATTCTTCTCTGAAGGCGGGATCCGCTGTTTCCCCGGCCGGACGCTATCTTGTCCAAATACGACATGGACGGCTGTCGTCGAGCGACAAGCGTCGGCCGGGAGGCAGGCAGGAAGGAACGGCGCGGGATCGGCAGGGATCCGCGGGGTCGGCTCAAGGCGGGGGATGCGTCGTCGCGCGGGCTGGCCGGGCATGGGATGCCGGCGCGGCGCATGGCCGGGCGGGCCACGATCGACTGCGCAATCGGTAGGACGACAAGACGGGGGAGGGCAGGCCGCGCGCGGCGGCCTGGGTGCTGCGGTCGCGGACAGGCGCGACCCGTCCGCGGCTGGCGGCGCGCGGCGCCGCCAGGGACTGGCTTACTTCTTCTTCATCATGTCGAAGAATTCGGCATTGGTCTTGGTGACGCGCATCTTGTCCAGGATGAATTCCATGGACTGCACTTCGTCCATGTCGTGGATGAACTTGCGCAGCACCCAGACCTTCTGCAGCAGGTCCGGCGCGATCAGCAGCTCTTCGCGGCGGGTGCCGGACTTGTTCAGGTTGATGGCCGGGTAGACGCGCTTTTCAGCCAGGCGACGCTCGAGGTGGACTTCGGAGTTGCCGGTGCCCTTGAATTCCTCGTAGATCACTTCGTCCATGCGGCTGCCGGTTTCGATCAGCGCGGTGCCCAGGATGGTCAGCGAACCGCCTTCCTCGAGATTGCGGGCGGCGCCGAAGAAGCGCTTCGGGCGCTGCAGGGCGTTGGCGTCCACGCCACCGGTCAGCACCTTGCCGGAGGCCGGCACGACGGTGTTGTAGGCGCGGGCCAGACGGGTGATCGAGTCCAGCAGGATCACCACGTCCTTTTTCATTTCGACCAGGCGCTTGGCCTTTTCGATGACCATTTCAGCCACTTGCACGTGGCGGGTGGCCGGCTCGTCGAAGGTCGAGGCCACGACTTCGCCGCGCACCGTGCGCTGCATTTCGGTCACTTCCTCGGGACGCTCGTCCACCAGCAGCACGATCATGACCGCGTCGGGATAGTTGGTGGTGATGGCGTGCGCGATGTGCTGCATCATCACCGTCTTGCCGGACTTGGGGCTGGCGACGATCAGGCCGCGCTGGCCCATGCCGATGGGGGCGAAGACGTCCAGGATGCGGCCGGTGAGGTTTTCCTCGCTCTTGATGTCGCGTTCCAGGCGCATGGTCCGGTTCGGATGCAGCGGCGTCAGGTTCTCGAACATGATGCGATGCTTGATCGCCTCGGGCGCCACGCCGTTGACCTTGTCCACCTTGACCAGGGCGAAATAGCGCTCGCCATCCTTGGGCGTGCGGACTTCGCCTTCGATCGAATCGCCCGTGTGCAGGTTGAAGCGGCGGATCTGCGACGGCGAGATGTAAATGTCGTCCGTGCTGGCCAGGTAAGAGGTCTCGGGCGAGCGCAGGAAACCGAAGCCGTCGGGCAGGACTTCGAGCACGCCGTCGCCAAAGATCTGCTCGCCCTGCTTGGCGCGCCGTTTCATGATGGCGAACATCAGTTCCTGCTTGCGCAGGCGGTTGGCGTTCTCGATTTCCAGGCCAGCGGCCATTTCCAGCAACTGCGAGACGTGCAGCGCCTTCAGTTCGTTGAGGTGCATCGCGGTGAGTGGTGGGGGAATGTAAAGGAGGGGTTTGTCGGCGCGCCACGGACGGGCTCGCGCGTATTTCTTTGAAGGACGCCGCCGCCTGGGCGGCGCCTTCGGTTACAGCGCGCAGTTTACAACGCGCCGTCCAGGAATGCGGTAAGTTGCGACTTCGACAGCGCGCCGACCTTGGTGGCGGCGGCCTGGCCGTCCTTGAAGAGCATCAGGGTGGGAATGCCACGGATGCCGTACTTGGCGGCGGTGCCCTGGTTGTCGTCCACGTTCAGCTTGGCGACCGTCAGGCGGCCAGCGTATTCGGCGGCGACTTCTTCCAGGATCGGGGCGATCATCTTGCAGGGGCCGCACCAGGCAGCCCAGTAGTCCACCAGCACCGGCTGGCCGGACTTCAACACATCGGCCTCGAAGCTGGCGTCACTGACGTTCTTGATTTGGTCGCTCATGATGGTGATTCTCTGTTCCGCGGCAGAGGGCGCGAAAAAGGGGACGTGCCATGCCGTTGTTCTAGTTTGTAATGGATTAAAGCATACCACTGTCGATAACAACAGGGTTTGCGGCTTTTGTGTAGGATGTTGCGGCGCGGCGGCCGAGGTCCTGCAGAAAAACAGCCGGACAGGGCCGCCGCCATGACTGTCATCCTACCGAATATGGGGCTGCTCAGGTCCTGCGCATCCCACCGGGAGCCGCGCGGAATCTGGGCTTGTCCGTAAAATGTCGGTTTTTTTCCACAGATGTTGGGGATAACTTGGCCACTCCACGTTACAACGAGGCGTCCATCCGCGTCCTGAAGGGGCTGGAGCCCGTGCGCCAGCGCCCGGGCATGTACACCCGCACCGAGAACCCGCTGCACGTCGTGCAGGAGGTGATCGACAACGCCGCCGACGAGGCGCTGGCCGGCTACGGCAAACAGATACAAGTCACGCTGCACACCGATGGCAGCGTATCCGTCGAGGACGACGGCCGCGGCATACCCGTGGGATTGCACCCGGAAGAAAACGCGCCGGTGGTTGAGCTGGTGTTCACCCGCCTGCACGCCGGCGGCAAGTTCGACAAGCAGGGCGGAGGCGCCTATGCGTTCTCCGGCGGTCTGCACGGCGTGGGCGTGTCCGTCACCAACGCGCTGGCCACCCGGCTGGAAGTCGTGGTCTGGCGCGACGGCGGCGTGAACCGGCTGGTGTTCAAGGACGGCGAGGTCGCCGAGCCGCTGGCGCCGTATGCCGAAGGCGGACGCAAGAAGTCCGGCACCCGCGTGCGCGTCTGGCCCGACACCAAATACTTCGACAGCCCCACGATTCCGCTGGGCGAGCTGACGCACCTGCTGCGCAGCAAGGCCGTGCTGCTGCCGGGCGTGAAGGTCATGCTGGTCAACGAGAAGACCGGCGACACCAAGACCTGGCAGTACCAGGACGGCCTGCGCGGCTACCTGGCCGAAGCGCTGGCCGGCGCCGAGCTGATGGTGCCCTTTTTCGAGGGCGCGCAGTACGCCGGCGCCGACCACGAGAACTTCGCGGAAGGCGAGGGCGCGCAGTGGGTGGTGGCCTGGACCGAGGACGGCAACGCCGTGCGCGAGTCCTATGTGAACCTGATTCCCACGCCGGCTGGCGGCACGCACGAATCGGGCCTGCGCGAAGGCCTGTTCGGCGCGGTCAAGAGCTTCGCCGAGCTGCACAGCCTGCTGCCCAAGGGTGTCAAGCTGCTGCCCGAGGACGTGTTCGCGCGCGCCAGCTTCGTGCTGTCGGCCAAGGTGCTGGATCCGCAGTTCCAGGGCCAGATCAAGGAACGGCTGAACAGCCGCGACGCCGTGCGCCTGGTGGGCGGTTTCTCCAAGAGCGCGCTGGATCTCTGGCTGCACAGCAATGTCGAGTACGGCAAGAAGCTGGCCGAGTTGGCGATCCGCCAGGCGCAGGCGCGCCAGCGCTCGGCGCAGAAGGTCGAGAAGCGCAAGAGTTCCGGCGTGGCCGTGCTGCCCGGCAAGCTGACCGATTGCGAAGCCAGCGACGCGGCGCGCACCGAGGTCTTCCTGGTCGAGGGCGACTCGGCCGGCGGCTCGGCCAAGATGGGTCGCGACAAGGAATTCCAGGCCATCCTGCCGCTGCGCGGCAAGGTGCTCAATTCCTGGGAAGTGGACCGCGATCGCCTGTTCGCCAATAACGAAATCCATGACATCTCGGTGGCCATCGGCGTCGACCCGCACGGGCCGAACGACACGCCCGACCTGTCCGGGCTGCGCTACGGCCGCATCTGCATCCTGTCGGACGCTGACGTCGACGGTTCGCACATCCAGGTGCTGTTGCTGACGCTGTTCTACAAGCACTTCCCCAAGCTGGTCGAGGCCGGCAACGTCTACGTCGCCAAGCCGCCGCTGTTCCGCCTGGACGTGCCGGCGCAGGGCAAGCGTCCGGCGCGCAAGATCTACTGCCTGGACGACGGCGAGCTGGAAGCCGCGCAGGACAAGCTGCGCAAGGAAGGCGTGCGCGAAGGCGCCTGGGCGGTCAGCCGCTTCAAGGGCCTGGGCGAAATGAACCCCGAGCAGCTCTGGGAAACCACCATGAATCCGGACACGCGCCGTCTGCTGCCGGTGGGCTATGGCGACCAGTCGCCGGAAGACACCACGCGCATGTTCGACATGCTGATGGGCAAGGGGGAATCCTCGCAACGCCGCGCCTGGATCGAAGAGAAGGGCAACCTGGCGGAGCTCGACATCTGATGACGCAAGCCGCGCCCGCGTCCGCCGTCATGGAAATCGACCTCAAGGCCGATGACTATGCCGACTTCGTCGCCTATATGTACAAGCGGCCCGAAATGCGCGGTCGCCGCATGCGCTCGCATCTGCGCTTCGCCGTGCTGATGGTGGTGGCGCTGCTGGCCTACACGGCATGGAGCGCCTGGGGACCGGGCGGCCCGGACTGGGGCGCGGTCCTGCCCGCCTATTTCCAGGGGCTGGCGGTGGGCCTGGGCGTTCTGGTCCTGCTGGCGCTGGCCTACGAATTCGTGTTGCCCGCCCTGGTGAAGGCCAATACGCGGCGCATGCTGCGACGTCAGCCCGATGAGATGTTCCTGGGCCGCCATCGCCTGGAATTCGGCGCCGACGGCATCGATGACGCCACCGCCTCGGCTTCGGGCCGCATGGATTGGAGCAACGTCAGCCGCGTCGAGGAAACGCCCGAACACCTGTATGTGGTCCTGGGCACGCTGCAAGGCGTGATCATCCCCAAGCGCGGGCAGGACGCCGGCACGCTGGAGGCCGTGCGCGCGCAATTCCGCACGCATGTGGCCGACGCGAAGCTGGCCGTGTCCGCGCCGGCGCAATGACGCCGTTCCGATGAAATTGTCTACCTGAATACATCATGACCGACAGCAATCAACCTGGTCTTTTCGACGCCTCCTCGCCCGGTGACGGCGACGCCGCCATCACGCTGGCGCGCTATGCCGAGCAGGCCTATCTGGACTATGCCGTGTCCGTGGTTCGCGGCCGGGCGCTGCCTGACGTGGGCGACGGCCAGAAGCCGGTGCAGCGCCGCATCCTGTTCGCCATGCAGGCCATGGGCCTGGCGGCCGGCGCCAAGCCCGTCAAGTCCGCGCGCGTCGTGGGCGATGTGCTGGGTAAGTACCACCCGCATGGCGACCAGGCCGCGTATGACGCGATGGTGCGCATGGCGCAGGATTTCTCGCTGCGCTATCCGCTGATCGACGGTCAGGGCAACTTCGGCTCGCGCGACGGCGACAACGCCGCGGCGATGCGTTACACGGAAGCCCGCCTCACGCCGATCGCCAAGCTGCTGCTGGACGAGCTGGACGAGGGCACGGTCGATTTCGTGCCCAACTACGACGGCAGCCAGGAAGAGCCGCAGATGCTGCCGGCGCGCCTGCCGGTGATGCTGCTGAACGGCGCGTCCGGCATCGCCGTGGGCATGGCCACCGAAATCCCGCCGCACAATCTGCGTGAAGTGGCGCAGGCCTGCGTGACGCTGATCAAGCAGCCGCAGCTGACCGACGCCGAGCTGTACAGCCTGGTGCCCGGCCCCGACTTCGCCGGCGGCGGCCAGATCATCACGCCGGCCGCCGATATCGCCCAGATCTATTCGACCGGTCGCGGCTCGCTCAAGGTGCGCGCGCGCTGGCAGTTCGAGGAAATGGCGCGCGGCCAGTGGCAACTGGTGGTGACCGAGCTGCCGCCGGGAACGTCCTGCCAGAAGGTGCTCGAAGAGATCGAGGAAATCACCAATCCCAAGGTCAAGACCGGCAAGAAGAGCCTGACGCCCGAGCAGACCCAGTCCAAGGCCGTCATGCTGAACCTGCTGGACGCCGTGCGCGACGAGTCCGGCAAGGACGCCGCCGTGCGCCTGGTGTTCGAGCCCAAGACCTCGCGCGTGGACCGCGATGAATTCGTCAACACGCTGCTGGCGCAGACCAGCATGGAAAGCAGCGCCTCGGTCAACCTGGTCTGCATCGGCACCGACGGCCGTCCGCGCCAGAAGGGCCTGCGCGACATCCTGACTGAATGGCTGGCGTTCCGCACGCAGACCGTGACGCGCCGCACGCGCTTCCGCCTGGACAAGGTCATCGACCGCATCCACGTGCTGGAAGGCCGGATGGTGGTCTACCTGAACGTGGACGAAGTCATCCAGACCATCCGCGAATCCGACGAGCCGCGCGCCGCGCTGATGGAGCGCTTCAAGCTGACCGAGCGCCAGGCCGACGACATCCTGGAAATGCGCCTGCGCCAGCTGGCCCGCCTGGAAGGGATCAAGATCGAGCAGGAACTGGCCGGCAAGCGCGAAGAGCAGGTTCGCCTGCAGGAGCTGCTGGACAACCCGGCCTCGCTCAAGCGCCTGCTGGTCAAGGAAATCGAGGCCGACGCCAAGCAGTACGGCGACGATCGCCGCACGCTGATCGAGACGGCCGAGCGCGCCGTGCTGGAAACCAAGGTGCTGGACGAGCCGGTGACCGTGATCGTGTCGCAGAAGGGCTGGCTGCGCGCGCGTCAGGGCCACGGCCACGATGCCTCGCAATTCGGCTTCAAGCAGGGCGACGACCTGTATGGCGCCTTCGAATGCCGCACCACCGACACGCTGATCGCGTTGGGCGACAACGGCCGCGTCTACTCCGTCGCCGTGTCGGGCCTGCCGTCGGCGCGCGGCGACGGCCAGCCGATCACCACCATGATCGACCTGGAAAGCGGTTCGCGCATCGTGCACATGATCGCGGCGGCCGCCGATTCGCGCTGGCTGCTGGCCACGCGCGGCGGCTACGGCTTCGCGGCCAAGCTCTCGGACATGTTCAGCCGCCAGCGCGCCGGCAAGCAGTTCATCACGCTGGAAGCCGGCGACGAGCTGCTGCGGCCGGTGCCGCTGTTCGACGGCGCGACGCAGCTGGCGCTGCTGTCGGACAAGGGCAAGTTCCTGGTGTTCGGCCTGGACGAGGTCAAGAGTCTGTCGGGAGGCGGCCGCGGCACGATCCTGATGGGGCTGGACACCGCCGACAAGCTGGACCAGGCCGTGCCGATCGGCGCGGCCGGGCTGCGCGCCGCTGGCGTGTACCGCAACAAGCACACCGAGGACATCCTGGCCGGCTCGGCGCTCACGCCCTACGTGGGCAAGCGCGCGCGCAAGGGCCGGCAGCTGGACGTGCGCCCGAAGCAGCCGGTGCTGTCGCCGGTGCTGGGCTGAGCGTCCGGGCGCGCTCCGGGAACACGCCCAATCCCGCGCCATGCTGGCGCGGGATTTTTTCTGGGAGGCGTCCTGGCGGTCTCGATCGGGGGCGCCTGCGGCCCTTGCGTGGACGGGGTCGGCGCGATCCTTTCGTTGACGAAGCGGCGCGGCTTGGTTTTTAATTAATAGACTAAATTATCTATTAATGGTTTCCATGCGCAAAGTCGACCCCATCAAGCAGCAGGAGCGCCGCCGCCATATCCTCAACGCCGCCGCGCATTGCTTCGCCGAGCACGGTTTTCACGGCACCTCGACCGCCCAGATCTGCGAGCGCGCAGGCATGAGCCCGGGCAACCTGTTCCACTACTACCGCAGCAAGGCCGATATCATCGAGGCCCTGATCGCGGCGGATACCGAGGCCACGCGGGATGTCATCCAGGCGGCCTGCGCCTCGCCCGACGCCCGCGCCGCGGCGCGCGGCTGGCTGGCCGAGCAGGTGTTGCTGTATCTGGATCCGTCCTATGTGCGCCTGGGCATGGAAGTGCTGGCCGAGGCGGTGCGCAATCCCGCAGTGCATGCGCTGGTCATCGCCAACGAGGCCGAGCGCAAGCAGGGCCTCACGGCGATGCTGGCATCGGCATGGGGCAAGGCGCGCGGCGAGACGCCGCCGCAGCCGCCGGACGAAATGGCCGACATGATCCTGCTGCTGCTGGATGGCATTTTCAGCCGCCGCGTGGTCGATCCCGGATTCGACGCCAAGGCCGGACGTCGCCTGATCGAGAGCGCGCTGGCCCGCTATCTGCCATCCGACACCGCGGCCGGAGGTCGCAAATGAGTGCCGTCCCGGCTGCGGCCGGACCCGCGCGGCTGCAGCAGGTGGATGCGCTCAGGGGCTTCGCCCTGTTCGGCATCCTGGTCGTCAACATCGGCGTGTTCGCCTCGCCGTACTACGGCAGCGGCGTGGTCGATCCCGCGTTCGGACGCCCGCTGGATCTCGCGGCCAGCTGGGTCTTCGGCCTGCTGTTCGAGACCAAGTTCTATCTGCTGTTCTCGTTCCTGTTCGGCTACAGCTTCACCCTGCAGATGGCGGCCGCCGAGCGCGGCCAGGCGGCTTTCCTGCCGCGTTTCCTGCGGCGGCTGGCGGGCCTGGCCGCGCTGGGCGCGGCGCATGCCGTGCTGTTCTATCACGGCGACATCCTGCTGACCTACGCCATCCTGGGCCTGCTGCTGCTTTGCTGCCGCAACCTTGAGCCCGCCCGCGCGTTGCGCCTGGCGTTGTGGCTCATCGGACTCGCCTCGGCGGCCTGGGCGGTGCTGGCCGGCTTGAGCCTGCTGGATCCGCCGGGCCCCGAGGTCGCGGCGCAGGCGCGGGCCGACGCGCTCTCCGCCCTGCAAGCCTACCGGGGCACGGTCGGTTCCGTGATCGGGCAGCACGCCAAGGAACTCATCGAGTACGTCTGGGTCGTGCTGCTGCTGGTGCAGGGGCCTTACGCCTTCGCCATGTTCCTGGTCGGCTACGCGCTGGGACGGCGGCAGGCGCTGGAAGATCCGTGGCGCCAGCCGCGCGCGCTGGGGCTGCTGCTGGCGCTGGGCCTGTTGCCGGGCCTGGCCGGCGCGGCTTTCTATGCCTGGTCCGCGCTGCCTTCGGTGGCCGGGCCTTCCTGGGAGTTGCCGGGCCTGGCCGTGGGTCTGCTCACGTCGCCGTTGCTGACCATGAGCTACGCCTGCGCCTTCCTGCTGATGCTGCGTTCGCGCTTGGGCGCGCGGCTTTCGGCATGGCTGGCGCCGGCGGGCCGGATGGCATTGACCAACTACCTGATGCAGTCCGTGGTCTGCGCGCTGGTGTTCACGGCCTGGGGCGCGCGCCAGATGGGCCTGTGGTCGCCGCTGGAGGCCGGCGGGCTGGCGCTGGTGATTTTCCTGGCGCAGACGGCGGCGTCGGCCTGGTGGATGCGCCGTCATGCCTACGGGCCGGTGGAGTGGTTCCTGCGCGCGTTGACGGTGGGCGTCTGGCCGCAATGGCGCCGGACGTCGGATGGCCGCGGCGCGGCTTGAGCGGCGGACGTAACGACGAGGGCTGGCGGGGCGCCGGGATGGCGCCCCGCTTCTTTGCCGCTGCCGCCGGGCCTGCCGGCCAGGCGTGCCCGTGGCTGGATTCGCCGCGGACGCTCGCGCTCAGCCGCGCGCCTGTGCGATGGCGGCGTCGATCGCCCCGGCCAGGCGTTCCGTCAGCTGGTCGAGCTCGTCGTCCGAGACGATGAAGGGCGGGGCCAGCAATACATGGTCGCCATGGCGTCCGTCGATGGTGCCGCCCATCGGATAGACCATCAGGCCGCGCGCCATGGCCTCGCGCTTGACGCGGGCATGCAGCGACAGCGCGGGATCGAAGGTCTGCTTGCTGGCGCGGTCGGTGACCAGCTCCAGGCCCATGAACAGGCCCCGGCCGCGGATATCGCCCACATGCGGATGATCGCCGAACGCGCGTTCCAGGCGCTGGCGCAATCCGGCGCCTTGCGCGCGCACGCGCTCGAGCAGGCCGTCGCGGCGGATGACCTGCTGCACCGCCAGCGCGGCGGCGCAGGCGGTGGCGTGGCCCAGATAGGTGTGGCCATGCTGGAAGAAGCCCGAGCCCTGTTCGATGGCGCGCACGATGCGCTCCTGCGCCATGACCGCGCCGATAGGCTGGTAGCCGCCGCCCAGGCCCTTGGCGATGGTGATGAGGTCGGGCGTGACGCCTTCCTGTTCCACCGCGTACAGCGTGCCGCTGCGTCCCATGCCGCACATGACCTCATCGGCGATCAGCAGCACGCCATGGCGGTCGCAGACTTCGCGGACGCGGCGGAAATACGTGGACACGGCCGTGACCGCGCCCAGGGTGGCGCCGACCACCGGCTCGGCCACGAAGGCCATGACGCTGTCCGGTCCCAGCCGCTGGAAGGTCTGTTCCAATTCGTCGGCCAGCCGCGCCGCGTATTGCTCCTCGCTTTCGCCCTCGCGCTGGTCGCGGTAGGCGTAGCAGGGCGAGACATGCTCGACCTCGATCAGCAGCGGGGCGAACTGCGCCCGTCGCCAGGCGTTGCCGCCGACGGCCAGCGCGCCCAGCGTGTTGCCGTGATAGCTCTGGCGGCGCGCGACGATGTGGCGGCGGCCGGGCTGCCCGATTTCCACGTAGTACTGCCGCGCCATCTTCAGCGCGGCCTCGATGGCCTCGGAGCCGCCGGAGACGAAATAGGCGTGTGACGTGCCGGCGGGGGCGTCCTCGACCAGCATGGCGGCGAGCGATTCGGCGGCCTCGGTGGTGAAGAAGCTGGTGTGCGCGTAGGCCAGCGCGTCGATCTGCGCGTGCATGGCGGCCAACACGTCGGGGTGGTTGTGTCCCAGGCAGGACACCGCCGCGCCGCCCGAGCCGTCCAGGTAGGCGCGGCCGGATTGGTCGTACAGCCAGGCGCCTTGGCCGCGCACGGCGACGGGGGGCGTGGCGCGCAGGGAGCGATGGAAAACTCGGGAGCGGGTCATGACGCAGGTTCCGGACAAGGTTAGGCGCGCGGCGGATTCAGCGCCGCGCGCGGGAGGGGGCTGGGCGGCCAGGCGTTTCGGGCCAATACACGCCATCGGCGCGCTGGCGCGATTCGATTTCGGACAGCCGTTGCAATACGCCGTCGCCGCCCAGGACGGCGACGCGCGCGATCAGGTGCTCGGCCAGGCCGAGCAGGCCCGCCGTGCTGTGGAAGAACGAAGCGGGTCCGCCCGTGTCGCCGGGCGCATCCTCGGGCCGCGCGAAGCGCAGGACATGGCGGGCGAACGGAAGGATCGGGCTGGTGGGGGCGTCGGTCAGCGCGATCACGGCCGCGCCGCGCTCGGCCGCCGACCGCGCCAGTTCGAGCGTGGCCGCCGCGTAGGGCGCCTGCGTCACCACCACCAGCGCGTCGCCCTGGCCCAGGGTATCGGCCTCGTCGGAGGAGGCGCCGCCCAGGCCGCCGATCAGCATGCCGTTGCGGCACAGCATCTGGTAGGCATAGCGCATCTGGAAGGCGATGCCGAAGGCCGAGCGCGTGCCCAGGAAGCCGGCCTGGCGGGCGGCCAGCAGCGTGGCGGCGGCTTCGTCGAAGGCGGAGTCGGCGTTGACGGCGCCGATGGATTCCAGTGCGGCGGTCTGCCAGCGGGTGAGGGCGGCGCGCGCGTCCACAGCGGGCGTTTCGGCGCGCCGGGCCTGCAGGCGCGCGGCGCGGTCGCGCCAGCCCGCTTCCATGCCTTGGGTCAGCGCGCGCTGGAAGGGCGCGCGGAAGGCCTCATAGGTGTCGCAGCCGGCGGCGCGCGCCATGCGCAGCATGGGGGCGGGCGCCACGCCCACGGCCTGGGCCTGGCGCCGCATGGACCACAGGCCGACCTCGGCCGGATTGTCCAGCGCCCAGCGTGCCGCCCGCTGGAGTTCGGCAGGCAGGCCGGGCAGCATGTCGCGCAGGCGGTCCTGGAGCGTGGAGGTCATGGACGTGGGACTCGAAATAAAACAAATGATACTTCTGTCTTTATTGAAAAAACAATTGTTTTATATGGGCTGGGCAAGAACGAGCGCGCGAGCCGGTCACGGCGGATTTTCTGAATGAATGTAACGGCTGTCGTCGCGGGAAACGCCGGGGC
>NZ_JCBANH010000038.1:0-56389 GCF_059760925.1 Achromobacter sp. 1011791174 | reverse complement strand
TGAGCTTGTCGTCTTCCTTGACCGAACCGGCGTCGTCACCCGGCTTGCTCGGGGTGATGACGGCCGCGTCGTTGGTGCCGGTGATTGTGATAGTGATGGTCTGGGTGGTCTTGCCGCCGTTGCCGTCGTCGACGGTCACGGTGATGGTGTCGGTGACCTTCTGGCCTTCGGCCAGGGCCTGCACCTTGGCGCTGTCGTTATCCAGCGTATATGTCCACTTGCCGTTCTGGTCGATGGTGAGCGAACCGTACTGGCCCTTGCCGCCGTCGTTGACGGACCAGGTGTGGGTATCGTTGACGTCGACGTCGTGTTTTTCCAGCTGGCCGGTAATGGTTTGCGTGCCATCTTCCTGGACGGCGCCGGTGGCCTCGCCCGTGATGGTCGGCTTGTCGTTGGTGCCGTCGATGGTGACGGTGACCTTGCCCTTGGTGCCATCGGCGGTGACGACTTCGAAGGTCTCGGTCAGCTTCTCGCCCACGCCCAGGGCCTGGACCTTGGGATCGTTGTTGTCGAGTTCGTACTTCCAGTTGCCGTTGGCGTCGATCGAGAACTTGCCGTGATCGCCCTTGAAGTCGGTCTGGGGCTTGAACGAAGCCTCGCCGGCATCCTTGTCGGTGACGTCCAACTTGCCGCCGGTGGTGAGCTTGTCGTCTTCCTTGACCGAGCCGGCGTCGTCGCCCGGCTTGCTCGGGGTGATGATGGCCGCGTCGTTGGTGCCGGTGATGGTGACGGTGATGACCTGGGTGGCCTTGCCGCCATGGCCGTCGTCGACGGTCACGGTGATGGTGTCGGTGACCTTCTCGCCTTCCTTCAACGCCTGGACCTTGGGGTCATCGTTGTTCAGCGTGTAGGTCCACTTGCCGTTCTGGTCGATCTGGAACGAGCCGTACTCGCCCTTGCCGCCGTCGTTGACGGACCAGGTGTGCGTGTCGTTGGTGTCGATGTCGTGCTGGGTCAGCTGGCCGGTCACGGTCGTGTCGGGGCCGTCTTCCTTGATGCCACCGGTCGCGGTGCCGCTGATGGTCGGGGCGTCGTTGGTGCCGGTGACGGTGACGGTGATGACTTGCGTGGCGGTGCCGCCGTTGCCGTCGTCGACGGTCACGGTGATGGTGTCGGTGACCTTCTGGCCTTCGGCCAGGGCCTGGACCTGGGCGCTCTTGTTGTCCAGCACATAAGTCCACTTGCCGTTCTGGTCGACGGTGAAGGTGCCGTATTGGCCCTTGCCGGCGTCGTTGACGGACCAGGTGTGCTTGTCGGTGGCGTCGACGTCGTGTTTTTCCAACTGGCCGGAGACTTCCTCGACCTTGTCTTCCGTGACGTCGCCGGCGGCTTGGCCGGTGATGGTCGGCTTGTCGTTGGTGCCGTTGATCGTGATGGTGATCGTGCCGGTGGTGCCGTCAGCGGTCGTGACCGTGATGGTCTCGCTCAGGCTGTCCTTGGCGCCCAGGGCCTGGACCTTGGGATCGCTGTTGTTGAGCTCGTACTTCCAGTTGCCGTTGGCGTCGATGGAGAACTTGCCATACGTGCCCGCGATGTCGGTCTGGGGCTTGAACACGGCCTCGCCCTTGTCGGGGTCGACCACGTCCAGCTTGCCGTTGGCGGTGAGCTTGTCGTCTTCGGTCACCGTGCCCTTGTCGTCGCCCGGCTTGCTCGGAGTGATGATGGCGCCGTCGTTGGTGCCGTTGATCTTGACGGTGATGGTCTCGGGGGTCTTGCCGCCCTTGCCATCGTCCACGTAGACGGTGAAGGTCTCGGTGATGGACTCGCCGGTCTTCAGTTCCTTGACGGACGTGTTGGCGGGATCCAGGTTATAGGTCCACTTGCCGGTCTGGTCGACGGTGAAGGTGCCGTACTTGCCCTTGCCGTCGTTGCTGACGGACCAGGTGTGGGTGTCGTTGACGTCGACGTCGGTCTTGCCGAGCTGGCCGGTGGCGCTGGTGTTGCCGCCATCGGTGACTTCGCCGGAGGCCTGGCCGCTGATGACCGGGGCGTCGTTGGTGCCATTGATCGTGACGGTGACGGTGCCCTTGGTGCCGTCGGCGGTGACGACTTCGAAGGTCTCGACCAGCTTTTCGCCCACGCCCAGGGCCTGGACCTTGGGATCGTTGTTGTCGAGTTCGTACTTCCAGTTGCCGTCCTTGTCGATCGAGAAGGTGCCGTGCTCGCCCTTGAAGCCGGTCTGGGGCTTGAACTCGGCCTCGCCGGCGTCCTTGTCGGTGACGTCCAGCTTGCCGCCGGTGGTCAGGTCCTTGTCTTCCGTGACGGAGCCCTTGTCGCTGTCATCGCCATGCGGGGTGATGACGGCCGCGTCGTTGGTGCCCGTGATGGTGACGGTGATGACTTGGGTGGCCTTGCCGCCATGGCCGTCGTCGACGGTCACGGTGATGGTGTCGGTGACCTTCTGGCCTTCGGCCAGGGCCTGGACCTTGGCGCTGTCGTTATCCAGCGTGTACGTCCACTTGCCGTTCTGGTCGACCGTGAACTTGCCGTATTGACCCTGGCCGCCGTCGTTGACGGACCAGGTGTGCTTGTCGTTGACGTCGACATCGGTCTTGGTCAGCTGGCCGGTGGCGGTCAGCGCGCCGTCTTCCTTGACGTCGCCGGCGGCCGCGCCGCTGATGGTCGGCACGTCGTTGGTGCCGTTGATGGTGATCGTGACCGTGCCGGTGGTGCCGTCGGCGGTCGTGACCGTGAAGGTCTCGGTCAGCTTCTCGCCCGCGCCCAGGCCCTGGACCCTGGGATCGTTGTTGTTGAGGTTGTAGACCCAGTTGCCATTGGCATCGATCGAGAACGTGCCATACGTGCCCGGACGGTCGGCCACGGCGACGAAGAACGACTGGCCGTCGTCGGGGTCGACCACATTGAGCTTGCCGTTGGCGGTCGAGACCTTGTCTTCGGTGACCGAGCCGGCGTCGTCGCCAGCCTGGGCCGGGGTGATCCTGGCCGGGTCGTTGACGCCGACCACGGTCACTTCCACGGTGGCAGTCGAGGTGGCGCCGCTGGGGTCGGTGACGACGTAGGAAATCGTGGTGGTGGCGGTCTGGCCTTCGGGCAGGTGCTGGAAGCTGGTGCCCGGCACGAACACGTAGCTGCCGTCCGGCTGCACGATGAAGGTGCCGCCATTCGAGCCGGTGACCGCGACGCCGCCCGGGGTCATGGGGCGGCCGTTGATCGAGACGATGCTCAGCGGATCGCCATCGGGGTCGCTGTCGTTGGCCAGCAGGTTGCCGCGGATGGTGGTCTTTTCGTCGCCGCGGGCCGTGTCGTTGACGGCGATGGGCGCGTTGTTGGTGTTGCCGGCGCCGCCAGCGCCGCCGCCACCGCTACCGCCGAGCAGGTTCAGCGTGTCCAGGCCGCGGTTCGGATTCGGATAGGCCAGATCCAGCGGGGACGTGGTTTCAAGGATGCGGGCCAGGCGCACGAAACTGCCGCCGCCATCATCGCCAGGACCGCCGCTGACCACGGCGGCGGTCGGATCCAGGACTTCAAACGGGTCCTGGCCGGATTGCAGGGCCGCCAGCAGGCGCTCGGAATCGGTGCCCTTGGGCGGGGTGACGGCGGCTTCGGTCGGATCGGGCAGCGCGCCCGATACGTCCCCATTCATGGCGACCTGACGGCCTTCGCCGATCACGATGGGCATGCCGTTTTCCACTTGCAGGGCGACGGTGGCGCCCGAGGCGGTGACGACGTCGCTGCCGGCGGGGACCTTGCTGCCTTGATGCAGCTCGGTCAGCGAGCCGTCGCTATTGCGAATCCAGGCGCGGCCGGTGAGTTCGGTGACGACGGCGGGAGAGGAGTTGGCCATGATGGGTTCCGTTGAGGGATTGATCCAAGATGGCCAGATACTAGAGGAGCCCCGGAGACCGGGGTATTGTCCTTGAGGACAATTCAGGAGGGGATTTTGCTGCGGGATTCGCTAGGCGAGGAGATGCCGTGCACCAGCAGCGCCAACTGCAGGCGGTCGGACACGCCCAGTTTCTCGAAAACCGCCGACAGATGGGCCTTGACGGTGCGTTCGGTGATGCCCAGCGCCTCGGCGATCTGGGCATTGGCCCAGCCGCCGGCCGCGTAACGGGCGGCGGTGGTCTCGCGCTCGGTCAGCAGGCCGCCATCCCAGTCGCCGGCGTCCTGGCCTTTCTCGGCCACCAGGCGCAGCAGGCGGCTGACCAGGGAACGGCCCATCCAGATGCCGCCCGTGGAGATGACCTCCAGGGCCTGTGCCAGCGCCTGCGGCGGGGCGTAGCTGTGGCAGTAGCCTTGGGCGCCCGCGGCCAGGACCTGGGTGCCCTGTTCGTCGTGGGGGCTGGCGCTGGCGACCAACAGACTGAGGCCGGCCAGGGTCTGCGCCCAGGCGGCGTCCTGCCAGGACGGCAGCCGCGGCAGGTCGGCGTCCAGCACGGCCAGGGAACGGCCCTGGTCGCGCCAGCGCTGCAGGTCGGTCAGCCCGCGCCCGCGGGCAACCAGCCAGCGCTCGGGATCGAGCTCTCGCCAGCGCTGCCACAACAGATCGTCGTGCGTAATCAACAAGACGGGAACGGATTTCATAAAGCCTTCTCGCTCTCCTCTAATCAAGTAAGGGGGTCAACGCTCGGTAAAGGCGTTGGCCTTGGCGCGCAGGACCGGCTTGAGCAGGTACTGCAGCACGGTGCGCTTGCCAGTCAGGATGTGAACCTCGGCCACCATCCCGGGGATGATGGGCAGGTTCTTGTCCCCCACGGTGCTGCGATCGGTGCGGACCCGCACCACGTAGTACGAATTGCCTTTCTCGTCCGTCACCGTGTCGGCGCCGATCTGCTCGACCTTGCCTTCCAGCCCGCCATAGATGGCGAAGTCGTAGGCGGTGAATTTCACCTCGGCCTTCTGGTCGGCATGCAGGAAACCGATGTCGCGCGGCAGGATGCGCACTTCCAGCAGCAGCGTGTCGTCCTTGGGCACGATCTCGATGATGTCCTTGCCCGGCTGCACCACGCCGCCGACCGTGTTGTTGAACAGGGTCTTGACGGTGCCGCGCACCGGCGCGCGTACCTCGGCCAGCTTGACCCGGTCGGCCAGCGCCAGCTTGCCCTCGCGCAGCGTGGACAGCTTGGTGTTGGTCTCCGACAGCTCGTTGCGGGCCTGGTTGCGGATATTCAGCTCCGATTCCTCGAGCTTGCTCTGGGCTTCCTTGATGGAGGCCTGGATACGGTCGATCTGGGCCTCGGCGCCTTTCTGTTCGCCGCAGTAGCGGGCCACGTCGCGCTGCAGGCGCAGCAGGTCCACCTCGGACACGGCGCCGCTCTTGAGCAGCGGACGGGTCACCTGCAGCTCGCGCGAGGTCAGGCCGCAGCTGGCCGAGGCCTGGTCGCGCTTGGCAATGGTTTCGCGCAGTTCTTCCTGGCGTTGCTTGAGCTGCTCGCGGGCGACGTTGACGGTGGCGTTCAGCTCGCTGGTGCGCGCCTGCCAGGCGTTGCGCTCCATTTCGATCAGGTTGGGCGCCTGCTTGAGCACTTCCTCGGGCGCGACGAAGGGCTCGCCGGTCGCCAGCGCCTTCAGGCGCGCCGACTTGGCCAGCAGCGACAGGTACTCGGCGTTGTTCTCGCCCAGCGAGGAGGCGAAGCGGGTGGAGTCGATCTTGAGCAGGATCTGGCCGGCCTCGACCTCCTGGCCGGGTTTCACCAGGATTTCCTCGACGATGCCGCCGTCCAGGCTCTGGATGATCTGCACCTGGCGCGAGGGCACGACCTTGCCTTCGCCGCGCACGACTTCGTCGATGCTGCCGAAGCCTGCCCACAGCAACAGCAGGGCAACGGCCAGCAGGCTGGTCCACAGCAGCACGCGGGCGCCGCGCGCCTGCGATTCGTGGATGACCCATTCGGCGTTGCCGACGTAGTCGTTGCGCTGCTGCGGCTTGCCCTTTTCGGCGCCGTCGAGCAGGCGGTCGAAGCCGTACACGAAGACGTTGCGCAGCCTGAGCCAGAGCCGCGTCAGCAGGCCCGGCCGGGCGGCGGGTTTTTGGGTGGCGATGTTCTCCATGAGTCCCTCAGCTTCCGCGTCCGACGCGTCCTTGACGCAGGGCTTCGATGACTTGCTCCTTGGGGCCGTCGGCCATGATCTGGCCGTTGTCGATCACGATGAGGCGGTCGACCAGCTCGAGCAGGGCGGTGCGGTGGGTGACCAGCATGATGGTCTTGCTGGCGCTGACCTCGCCCAGGCGCTTGCGCAGCTGCGCCTCGCTCTGGTGGTCCATGTTGCTGCTGGGCTCATCGAGCAGCAGGATGGGCGGGTCGTTGATCAGCGCGCGGGCCACGGCCACCGACTGGCGCTGGCCGCCGGACAGGGACTCGCCGCGCTCGCCGATCAGCATGTCGAAGCCATTGGGATGCAGGTTGGCGAACTCGGACACGCCGGCCAGGTTGGCCGCGGCCAGGATGCTGGCGTCGTCCGCATAGGGCGCGCCCATGGCCAGGTTGTGCTTGAGGCTGCCATAGAACAGCAGCGGATCCTGCGGCACGTGGCCGATGGCGCGGCGCACGTCGGCCGGATCGATCTGGCGCACGTCCACGCCGTCCAGCAGCACGGCGCCCTCGGTGGGCTTGTACAGCGCCAGGGCCAGCTTTTCCAGCGTGGTCTTGCCCGAGCCGATGCGGCCGATGATGCCGACCTTTTCGCCCGGCTTGATCTTGAACGACACCTTCTTCAGCGCCGGCTGCGAGCTGCCGGGGTAGGCGAAGGTGACGTCGCGGAATTCCAGCGCGCCATGGAAGACCGGGCGGTGCAGGAACTCGGCCTCGGCGGGGCGTTCGATCGGCAGCTTCATATAGTTGTCGATCGAGGCCAGCGAGGTGCGCGCGTTCTGGTACTGCATCAGCAGCCCGGCGACCTGGCCCAGCGGCGCCAGGCAGCGGCCGGCGATCATGGACGCGGCGATGATGCCGCCCATGGAGATCGCGGATTCCTGGGCCTGGTACACGCCGATCACCACCACGGAGATCGACACCAGCTGTTGCACCGCCGCCACGAAACCCACCGTGGACGAGGAGATCAGCTTGAGCTTGCCGCCGGTCTGGGCGATGAACTCGGTGGCGCGTTCCCAGTTGCGCTGGATCGCGCCCTGCGCGTTCAGCGTCTTGACCGCTTCCAGGCCGGTCAGCGCCTCGACCAGGGTGGCGTTGCGCTGCGACGAAGCCTGGAACGAGGCCATGGTCAGCGCTTCCATGCGGGCCTGGGCGGCCAGCGACACCAGCAGGATCAGCACGATGGCGACCAGCGGCGGCAGCACCATCCACGGCGAAATCCAGACCAGCGCCAGCAGGAACAGCAGGATGAATGGCAGGTCCACCAAGGTGGTGATGGTGGCCGAGGCGATGAAGTCGCGGATGGACTCGAACGAGCGCAGATTGGCCGCGAAAGAGCCCACCGACACCGGCCGGCCCTCCATGCGCAGATCCAGCACGCGCTCCATGATCTGCGCCGACAGGCGCACGTCCACGCGCTTGCTGGCGCTGTCCACCACGTGCGAGCGCGCGGTGCTCAGGATCATGTTGAAGACGACCACCAGGGTGATGCCCAGGGCCAGCACCCAGAGCGTTTCGACGGCGTTGTTGGGCACCACGCGGTCATAGACGTTCATGGTGAACAGCGGCATCGCCATGGCGAAGATGTTGATCAGCAGCGCGGCGATCAGCGCATCGCGGTACAGCCGCCGGTTTTCCATGATGGCGGCCCAGAACCAGTGGCGTTCGCGCACCTTGGCCACTTCGGGCGCGCGGGCGTCGAAGCGGAACTGCGGCCGCACGAAGCACACCAGGCCGGTGTATTGCAGGGCCAGTTCCTCGGGGCTCATCTCCACCGAGCTGCCGCCAAGTTCGGGATGGCTGACCAGGTACTGGCCGCCTTCCTTCTTGAGCAGCAGGCAGGCGCGCTCGCCCTGCAGCAGCAGGATGGCGGGCAGCAGGTCCTGGGGGATCTCGTCCAGCGCGCGCTTGACCACCCGCGCGGACAGCTGCGCGCGCGCGGCGGCGCGCGGCAGCAGGGCCGGGGTCAGGCGGTGGGCTTCCAGCGGCAGGCCGGCGGACAAGGCCTGGGCCGTGGTGGCGACGCCATGCAGCCGGGTGACTTCCACCAGGCAGTCCAGCAGCGGATCATCGTGGGCGGCGCGGGCGTCGGCGCGCCATTCACGGGAGGCCTTCTCAGATAACTTGTCCATCTTCGTCATCCAGCAGGTCCAGATGCTCCGCGAGACGCGCGCGATGCTGCTTGCGCTGCGTCAATTTTTGTTGTGCCTGCACAGGCAAATCGGTCAGGCGCAAGGTGCCATTGGCGATCAAAGCGTCGATCAGGTCTTCCAGAACGCGGACGAAGTCCGCGTCCAGTTGTGAGAAACCGTTGTTCTCAGTGGCCATGTGGCCTCCCTTGCCCAGGCCGGAATCACGGCCTGGCTTGCGGCGCGCGCCGGGCGCCGTCGGCGCCGGAAGCGTTGACCGGCACCAACGTCGGCGGCAGCGTGCCTTCGTTGTATTGCACGCGCACGGGAGCCAGGCGGGTAGCGTCGGGAACCGTCGAATTGCACTGCTTGATCACTTCGTCGGACACCACCAGCTTGCCGTTTTCCTCGGGCATCTCGTTGCGCGCGGGCTGCAGCGACAGCGCCGGCAGCAGCGCGTGCGAGAGCGCCAGCCAGCGGTACTGCGCAAGCTTGAGGTCATATTGCGCATTGGTCAATGCGCGGCGCGATTCGAACAGCTCGTTTTCGGTGTTCAGCAGGTCCAGCAGGGTGCGCTGACCGATCTGGAATTGCTGGCGATAGGCATCACGGACCTTGGCGGTGGCAACTTCGTGGTCACGCAGGAACGGCATGCGCTGGTTCAGGCTGGTGATGTTGTTCCAGGCCACGGCCAGGTCCTGCTGCACGTTGCGGCAGGTGTAGTCGCGGATGTCGCGGGCGGCATAGGACTGCGCGGACGTCTGGCGCACGCGGGCCGAGTCGGCGCCGCCGCGATACAGGTTATAGGACATCATCAGCTGGACGCTGGTGCTGTTGATGCGGCGGTTTTCCGGGGTCGGATCGTTCTGGTTGCGGCCGGTGGAGGCCACGAACTCGAACTTCGGCGAAAACGCGCCCTTGGCCGAGGCGATGCCGGCTTCGGCGGCCTGCAGGCCAGCCTGCTTGGACAGGAAGCTGGGGTTGCGGCGCAGCGAGTCGTTGAAGTCGCCCGGCTTGGCGGGCAGCTTGGCGTCGACGTCGGGCACCGGTTGCAGCGTTTCGGGGGGCAGGGCGCCGGTCACGCGCTGGAAGCGCTGCTGCACGTCCAGCAGGTTGGCGGTTTCCGTCATGAGGTTGGTCTGCGCCAGGGCCAGGCGGCCGCCGGCCTGTTCCAGATCCACGCGGCGGCCCACGCCCGATTCGGCGCGCTGGCCGATCTGCTTGAGCGTTTCTTCGTGCAGCGAATAGTTCTGGCGCGCCAGCAGCTCCATGTCGCGGTAGCGCTGCAGGTCGATATAGGCCTGGGTGGCGGCCAGCGCGGTGGCGTCGCTGGTGGCCAGCACGTCATAGAAGCGGGCCAGCTTGTCGAAACCGGCCTGCTTGACGTCATTGCTGGTGCGGAAGCCGTCGAAAATCAGCTGGCGCAGTTCCAGGTTGTAGCCCGGGCGGCTCCATTGCTGGGAACCCACGCCCGGTACGTTGTTGCGGTATTCGCGGCCCACGTAGCCCTGCGCGTTGACCTGCGGGAAGAACGCGGCGCGCGCCACCGACTGGCCTTCGAGCGAAGACTGGAAGTCGTGGTACTTGGCCTGGATTTCCGGGTTGCTGAGCAGGGTCTGTTCGATGACCTGATTCAGGGTGGTGCCTTCAGCCGCGGCGGGGTCTGCGCCGGTGGCGGGTTGCGCGAATGCTGCGGGAGCGAACGCGAGAGCGATGACGAGAGTCGTGCGCTTGAGCAAGAACGTAGCCATGATGATTATTCGCGAGTCGAGTTGGGTTTAGATGGCCGACATAATGTATGTAAATGTCAAAAGAGACGATTAAAGATTTGTTAATTCGTAAACGATAATCGCCGGCCGTCTGGTGCTTTTTCGCGCAACATCGATGAAAACGGTCGAACTTGCACGATTCTTCCCTTTGATGACAGGTTTTATTCTTAAAAATGCGTTTTGTTTCGCATTATTTCGAATCAGCTTTCGAAAGGGAAAGCAAGTTTATAGCGTTTTGCTAACTCTGTATCAAATTAGTTTAAATTGACGAAGATATGTGATTATTTGTCGGAATTTGATGCTTGCGGCGGATGCGCGTTCGCGCTTGTCTCGAACATAGCGGCGGCGGTAGCCGGCGCCTGGGCCGCCATGGCGGCATGGGCATCATGGTAGTGTTAATACTAGGATAACTGCTGTGGTTGTACTAGGTTCAGCGCCTGTGCATAATTCCCACATGCCGCAGCGGCCGGCACGGGCAAGCCAGTCTTGATCCCGCGCCGGCACAAGACGGACCGTCCATCAGCCGAGCGCATCCATGGCCCAAACCCTTTACGACAAACTCTGGGACGCCCACATCGTCCATCAGGAATCAGACGGCACCTGTCTGCTCTATATCGACCGCCATCTGGTGCATGAAGTCACCAGCCCGCAGGCGTTCGAAGGCCTGGCCATCGCCGGGCGCAAGCCCTGGCGCACCGGCGCCAATCTGGCTGTCGCCGATCACAACGTGCCCACGCTGAACCGCGCCCAGGGCATCGACGATCCGGTTTCCAAGCTGCAGGTGGACACGCTGGACGCCAACTGCGACAAGTACGGCATCACCGAATTCCGCATGAATGACCTGCGCCAGGGCATCGTGCACGTGATCGGACCGGAGCAGGGCGCCACGCTGCCCGGCATGACCGTGGTCTGCGGCGACTCGCACACCAGCACGCACGGCGCGCTGGGCGCGCTGGCTTTCGGCATCGGCACGTCCGAGGTCGAGCACGTGCTGGCGACGCAGACGCTGCTCATGAAGAAAGCCAAGAGCATGCTGATCAAGGTCGAGGGCGAGTTGCCCTTCGGCTGTACGGCCAAGGACGTGGTGCTGCACATCATCGGCATCATCGGCACGGCCGGCGGCACCGGCCATGCCATCGAATTCGCCGGCAGCGCCATCCGCGCGCTGTCCGTGGAAGGCCGCATGACCGTCTGCAACATGGCCATCGAGGCCGGCGCCCGGTCGGGGCTGGTGGCGGTGGACGACAAGACCGTCGAATACTTCCGCGGCCGTCCTTTCGCGCCCAATGGCGTGCTGTGGGACCAGGCCGTCAAGTATTGGCGCACCCTGCACACCGACGAGGGCGCGAAGTTCGACACCGTGGTCGAGGTCGACGCGCGCGACATCAAGCCGCAGGTCACCTGGGGCACCTCGCCCGAGATGGTGCTGCCGGTGGATTCCCGCGTGCCGGATCCCGACCGCGAAAAGGACGACGTGCGCCGCAGCGGCATGGAGCGCGCGCTGGAATACATGGGCCTGAAGCCCAACACTCCGCTGACCGATATCCGCGTGGACCGCGTGTTCATCGGTTCCTGCACCAACTCCCGCATCGAGGACCTGCGCGCCGCCGCGGCGGTCGCGCGCGGCAAGCGCGTGGCGTCGAATGTGCGCCAGGCCATGGTGGTGCCGGGTTCCGGCCTGGTCAAGCAGCAGGCCGAGCGCGAAGGGCTGGACAAGATCTTCATCGAGGCCGGCTTCGAATGGCGCGAGCCCGGCTGTTCGATGTGCCTGGCCATGAACGCCGACCGGCTGGAGCCGGGCGAGCGCTGCGCCTCCACGTCCAACCGCAACTTCGAAGGCCGCCAGGGCCAGGGCGGCCGCACGCACCTGGTCAGCCCGGCCATGGCCGCCGCCGCCGCCGTGGCCGGCCACTTCGTCGACGTCCGCTCGTTCCGCTGAGCGCCCCGCACCGAGATCCGACATCATGCAAGCATTCACCACACACGAAGGCCTGGTGGCTCCGCTCGACCGCGAAAACGTCGACACGGACCTCATCATCCCCAAGCAGTTCCTCAAGTCCATCAAGCGCACGGGCTTCGGCCCCAACCTGTTCGACGAACTGCGCTACCTGGACCACGGCGAGCCGGGCATGGACAACAGCAAGCGTCCGCTGAATCCGGACTTCGTGCTGAATCAGCCGCGTTACCAGGGCGCGTCCGTGCTGCTGGCGCGCAAGAACTTCGGCTGCGGCTCGAGCCGCGAGCACGCGCCCTGGGCGCTGACGCAGTACGGCTTTCGCGCCATCATCGCGCCGTCCTACGCCGACATCTTCTTCAACAACAGCTTCAAGAACGGCCTGCTGCCCATCGTGCTGTCCGAGCTGGAAGTCGCGCGCCTGTTCGACGAAGTGAAGGCCTTCCCGGGCTATAAGCTCAACATCGACCTGGACCGCCAGGTGGTGGTGGCGGCCGACGGCCGCGCCATGAAGTTCGACATCGAGCCGTTCCGCAAGTACTGCCTGCTCAACGGCTTCGACGACATCGGCCTGACCCTGCGCCACGCCGACAAGATCCGCGCTTTCGAGGCCGAGCGCCTGGCGCGCCATCCCTGGCTCGAAAGCCGTCCGATCGCCTGAATCTCCATACCGACCACTGGATCCCTAAGCACATGACCCACAACATCGCAGTCTTGCCGGGCGACGGCATCGGCCCCGAAATCGTCGAGCAGGCCGTCCGCGTGCTCAAGGCGCTGGACGTGCCTTTCGACATCAAGCAGGCCCCGGTCGGCGGCGCCGCCTTCGACGCGTTCGAGCACCCGCTGCCGCCCGCCACGCTCAAGCTGGCCAAGGAATCGCACGCCGTGCTGTTCGGCGCCGTGGGCGACTGGAAGTACGACAGCCTGCCGCGCGAATTCCGTCCCGAGCAGGCCATCCTGGGCCTGCGCAAGGCGCTGGGCCTGTTCGCCAACCTGCGTCCCGCCATCCTGTACCCGGAACTGGCCAGCGCCTCGTCGCTCAAGCCCGAGATCGTGTCCGGCCTGGACATCCTCATCATCCGCGAGCTGACCGGCGACATCTATTTCGGCACGCCGCGCGGCGAGCGCGCCTCGCCTGACGGCGCTTTCGCCGGCGAGCGCGAGGGCTTCGACACCATGCGCTACGCCGAATCCGAAGTGCGCCGCATCGCGCGCATCGGCTTCGAATCCGCCCGCAAGCGCGGCAAGAAGCTGTGCAGCGTGGACAAGGCCAACGTGCTGGAGACCTCGCAGTTCTGGCGCGACCTGGTGATCGAGGTGGCGCGCGAGTATCCGGACGTGGAGCTGTCGCACATGTACGTGGACAACGCCGCCATGCAGCTGGTGCGCAACCCGCGTCAGTTCGACGTCATCGTCACCGGCAACCTGTTCGGCGACATCCTGTCGGATGAGGCCGCCATGCTGACGGGCTCCATCGGCATGCTGCCCTCGGCCTCGCTGAACGCGGGCGGGCAGGGCCTGTACGAACCCAGCCACGGTTCCGCGCCGGACATCGCCGGCCAGGGCATCGCCAATCCGCTGGCGACCATCCTGTCGGCCGCCATGATGCTGCGCTATTCGCTGAACCTGGCGCCGCAGGCCGACCGCATCGAGGCCGCCGTGCGCCGCGTGCTGGCCGACGGCTTGCGCACCGCCGACATCTACGAGCCCGGCACCACCAAGGTCGGCACCGCGGGCATGGGCGACGCCGTGCTCAAGGCGCTGGCCTGATGCGCGCGCATGCCGCGCCTTCCCGGCGCGGCATGCCGTGCTTGCAGGGGCCGTGGGATGCCTGTCCCCGCCGCCGCCTGGCGGCGCCGGTTCGCGGCAAATCTTGCGGCCCCGTTTTCCGCCCCACCCGATGAAAACGCGCCGCAGGCGCCGGCGCGCATGCCGGCCGCGTGGCGCGCCGGCCACTATTCAAGCTGCGCCGCAACATATCCCCGTGCATTCTGATAAATTGTCAGGAGTTGCACGCCTTTTTCCCTCCCCGGACTAGTCTCCACCTTTATAGAGCGATTGAAATGAAGCAAGCAGTAGGCCTTGTCGGCTGGCGCGGTATGGTCGGCTCGGTGCTCATGCAGCGCATGCGCGACGAGAACGACTTCGCACTGATCGAACCGGTGTTTTTCTCCACCAGCAACGCTGGCGGCGCCGCGCCCACCTGGGCCGATGGCGCGGGCCCGCTGCAGAACGCCTACGACATCGACGCTCTCAAAAAACTGCCCATCATCATTACCGCGCAGGGTGGCGACTACACCTCCGAGATCTACCCGAAGCTGCGCGGCGCGGGCTGGAACGGCATCTGGATCGACGCCGCCAGCACCCTGCGCATGGCCGACGACGCCATCATCGTGCTGGACCCGGTCAACCGCCCGGTCATCGACGCGGCGCTCAAGCGCGGCGTGCGCAACTTCATCGGCGGCAACTGCACGGTCAGCTGCATGCTGATGGGCCTGGCCGGCCTGTTCAACAACGACCTGGTCGAGTGGATGACCACCATGACCTACCAGGCGGCCTCGGGCGGTGGCGCGCAGCACATGCGCGAACTGCTGACTCAGTTCGGCGAGATCAACCAGGCGGTCAAGCCGCTGCTGGACGATCCCGCGTCCGCCATCCTGGAAATCGACCGCGGCGTGCTGGCCAAGCAGCAGGATCCGGCGCTGCCCCACGAGCACTTCGGCGTGCCGCTGGGCGGCAACCTGATTCCCTGGATCGACAAGGATCTGGGCAATGGCATGTCCAAGGAAGAGTGGAAGGGCGAGGTCGAGACCAACAAGATCCTGGGCCGCGGCGCCGCCTTCGGCACGCCCGCCACCCCGATCGACGGCCTGTGCGTGCGTATCGGCGCCATGCGCTGCCACAGCCAGGCGCTGACCATCAAGCTCAAGCGCGACCTGCCGATCGACGAGATCGAATCGCTGATCGCCCAGGGCACGCAGTGGGCCAAGGTCGTTCCCAACACCAAGGAAGACACCGTCCGAGCGCTGACCCCGGTGGCCGTGACCGGCACGCTGGACATCCCGGTGGGCCGCCTGCGCAAGCTGTCGATGGGCCCGCAGTACCTGGGCGCCTTCACCGTGGGCGACCAGCTGCTGTGGGGCGCCGCCGAGCCGCTGCGCCGCATGCTGCGCATCGCGCTGGCCGAAGCCTGATCCCGGTTCGCGCGCCGCGCGCAGGCGCGGCGCAGGGTCGGCCGCCAGGCCGCGACACAAGGGCACCTGCGGGTGCCCTTGTCGCATGCGCGCCGCGCGCGGCGCGACAAAGCCCTGCCGGGCCAGCGCCGCCGCGCCTTTCAGGTTTGTGAAACGCGCGGCATCCATTACACTTTTCCGATGTATTGAGGCCGGTTCTCACTGCTGTGCCGGGAACGGGCGCATGTCCGCCATTCGATCGCAAGTACGGAATTCCAAGCTTATGACCCAGCGTTCGCGCCAAGTGATGCAAGCCCGCCGTCTCAAAGCCCTGCAGTGGGCGGTAGCGCTGGCCCTGGGCACGAGCGTCTGCGGGTCTGCGTATGCCATGCGCGTGGGTCATTCGCGCGTGGTTTCGGTGCCGGGCGCGCCGTTGCAGGCCGTGGTCGGGCTGCAGGAACTGACGCCCGACGAGATCGCATCGCTGCGCGTCTCGGTGGCCGACGAGGCCGCCTGGCAGCGCGCCGGCCTGAAGCCGCCGGTGCCCCTGGCCGACCTGGTGGTGGGCGTCGAGAACGGCATGGACGCCACGCGCAAGAACCTGCGGGTCCGCTCGAGTCAGGCGCCGGCCAGCGGCGCTGTCGATCTGTTGCTGGACATCAGTTCCAGCGCCGGCCAGCGCCAGGTCCAGGTCAGCATCCTGGTGCCGCTGCGCGGCGCGGGCGCCGACGCCACGCCGGCCTCGGTGGGCGGCAAGGCGCGCGCGGGCGCCAGCGCCGGCGGCGCCACGCTCAATGTCAAGCCAGGCGACACGCTCTACGCCATCGCGCAGCGCAACGCGGTGCCGGGCGCTTCCATCTACCAGATGCTGGTGGCCCTGTGGCGCGCCAATCCTCAGGCCTTCATACAGAGCAACATGAATCTGCTCAAGGCCGGGCAGAAACTCTCCATTCCCGACGCTGATGCCGTGCGCGCGATCGATCCGGCCGAGGCGCGCCGGATCTTCAACGAGCATGCCGAAGCCTTCGCCAAATACCGCTCGCGCCTGGGCGCGGCGGCGGGCGCCAATCCCACCGTGGTCAAGGGGCAGAGCGCCGCGTCCGGCACTGTCAGTCGTTCCGGCGATACAGGCGCCGCTTCCGCCGCGTCCGCCCAGGACCGCCTGCGCCTGTCCAACGGACAGGACGGTGGCCAGGCGCAAGCCGACGCCCAGGGCGATGCCAAGGCGTCCGCCGGACACGCGATGGCCGATGCGCAGGCGCGGGTGACTACGTTGCAGGGCAACGTGGACGCGTTGAACAAGGCGGTGGGAGAGCAGGGCGCGGCAGGACAGGCCGGTGCGACGGGCGCTGGCGGCGTAGCGGGATCGGCGGGTGCTGCCGGCGCTGCGGGTGCCTCTGGCTCTGCGGGTGCTGCGGGCTCGACGGGGGCCGCTGGGGCGGCTGGATCTGGCGGTGCGGCAGGCGCGGCCGGTACCGCGGGATCCGCCGCCGCGGCGGGTGGTGCTGGCGCCGCCGGATCGACTGGCGCGACCGGCGCGCCAGGCGCTGCCGGATCGACCGGAGCAACGGGCGCCGCCGGGTCGGCAGGAACGACGGGCGCGGCAGGCGCCGCGGGTTCGAGTTCTGCTGCGGGAGCGGCGGGCGTCGCGGGTGCTGCGGCTTCCGTCGGCGCCGCTTCGGGTGCGGCCCAGGCCGCCGCTTCCGGCGCTTCGGCACCAGAAGGCAAGAGCGCTGCGGACCAGAAGCCGTCCGATCTGCTGGCCGGCGCGCCGTCCTGGCTGACCGACAATCTGCTGGTGATCGTCACCGCCGTGCTGGCGCTGCTCGTCTTCATCATCGCCTGGGCGCTGCGCCGCGCCGGCGCGCGCCGTGGCGATGACGACGAGGAAACCTACGCTTACGCCGAGCCGGCGCTGGACACGGCCGCGCTGAACCGCAAGCTCGAGACCATCAGCCTCGACCTGGACGAGCCGCCTTCGGATGAACCGCGCCGCCCTGGCGCTCCCAAGGCCTGATCGATGTCCAGAGTCGCATTGGGGCTGGCCTACGACGGCTCGGCCTGGCAAGGTTGGCAGACGCAGCCGCACGGCCAGACCGTGCAGGACACGCTGGAGGCCGCGCTGGCCAGCTTCTGCGGCGTGCCGGGCACGGTGCCCACCATCTGCGCGGGTCGCACCGACACCGGCGTGCACGGCGCCATGCAGGTCGTGCACCTGGACACGGCGCTGGACCGGCGCATGGAGTCCTGGGTGCGCGGCGTGAACGCCTTCCTGCCGCCGTCGATCTCCGTGCAATGGGCCAGGCAGGTTCCGGACGATTTCCACGCCCGTTTCTCGGCTCGTTCGCGCACCTACGTCTATCTGCTGTGGCGCGGCCGCGTGCGTCCCGCATTGTGGGCCGGGCGCGCTGGCTGGTGCTTCCAGCCGCTGGACGTGGCCGCCATGCGTGCGGCGGCCGGCGCCCTGCTGGGCGAGCACGATTTCTCCAGCTTCCGCTCGTCGCAGTGCCAGGCCAAGCATCCGGTGCGCCACCTGCATCGCCTGGACATCGAGGAACGCGGCCCGTTTCTTGTTTTTACGCTTCGGGCCAACGCTTTCCTGCATCATATGGTGCGCAACATCATGGGCGCGCTGCTGCAGGTCGGGCAGGGCAGGGAACAGGCGGAATGGATGGCGCAGCTGCTGTCCTGGCGCGACCGCAAGCGCGGCGCGCCGACCTTCGCGCCTGACGGCCTGTACCTGTCGGCCATCGAGTACCCCGAGGCCTTCGGCCTGGACGAGCTCGACGGCGGCGCGCTGCTGTTGTCGCCCTTCACGCAAACCTGGGGCTAGCGGCCGGCTGCGGCCTGCCGTTCCCTTTCGCTCGAGAGGTTCCTGCCATGCGCCGCCGCGCCTTCCTCAAGCAAACCGCCCTGGGCGCCACGGCCGGCGCTGCCGCCCTGGCCTTGCCGGCGCATGCGCAGGAAGCGCCCGTGGTGACATGGCGGCTGGCATCCAGCTTTCCCAACGAATCCCCCACGCTGTACGCCGGCGCGGAGGACGTGGCGCGCTATGTCAGCGAGGTCACCGATGGCCGTTTCAGCATCGTGATCGCCGCCGGCGAGGATGCCGTGCCAACCGGGCAGGTGCTGCAGGCCGTCAGGGACGGCGTGGTCGAATGCGGCCACACGGCCTCGACCCGCTATTTCGATATCGACCCGGCGCTCAGCTTCGACGCCGGCGTGCCGTTCGGCCTGAACACGCGCCAGATGCACGCCTGGATGACGCAGGGCGAGGGCCTGGCGCTCACGCGCGTGCTGTTTGGCAAGCACAACATCCTGAACTTTCCCTGCGGCTACACCGGCGCGCAGATGGGCGGCTGGTTTCGCGGCGAGATCAAGACCGTCGATGATCTGCGCGGCCTGAAGATCAAGGCCAACGGCTTCGCCCGCCAGGTGCTCGCGCGCATGGGCGCGGCGCCCGTGGATATGCCGGTGGCCGACACCTACGCCGCGCTGGAACAGGGCGAGGTCGACGCGGTGGCCTGGATCGGTCCCTATGACGACGAGAGCCTGTCGCTCTATAAGGTCGCGCGCAACTACTACTTTCCTGGCTGGTGGTCGGGCACGTGGCAACTGTCGTTGTATGTGAACCAGGCCTCGCATGATGCGTTGCCCAAGTCCTACCAGACCGCGCTGGCGCTGGCCTGCCGCATGGCGAGCGCCAACATGATCGCCAAGTACGACGCCGGCAATCCCGACGCGCTGCGCCGCCTGGTGGCCAAGGGCGCGCAGCTGAAGGCGTTTCCCCGGCCCGTCTTGCAGGCCTGCCGCGAGGCGTCGCAGAAGGTGTTCCAGGAGCTGGGCGCCAAGGACCCGATGTTCAAGAAGCTCTACGACAGCATGGCGGCGTTCAGGGACAAGGAGATCCCCTGGTTCCGCGTCGCCGAGGGCGGGTTCGACGGCCTGATGGCCGCGCCGGGCCAGCCGGAAACCTGAGCGTCTTCGTCCTGTCCGCTGTCCCGGCGATATACTGTTTGGCGATATGCCCCTGGCGCAAGGCGCTCGCATTGCCCGCATTCGGAAGGCCGCGCGCCGCGGCGTGTTCCGGCCTGACGGCGCCGCGAACCTGGGGCCTGTAGTGTTTTCGCCGCGCCTTGCGCGGCACATGCCTGGAACTCCATGCGCACACGCATCAAGATTTGCGGCCTGACCCGCGAACAGGACATCGATGCCGCCGTCTCGGCGGGCGTGGATGCCATCGGCTTTGTCTTCTATCCCAAGAGCAAGCGCTGCCTGACGCCTGCGCGCGCGGCCCTGCTGCGCCGCCGCGTGCCCGCCTTCGTCGACGTGGTGGCGCTGTTCGTCAATCCCGCCGAGGACGAGGTGCGCGCCGTGCTGGACCAGGTTGGCCCCGAGCTGCTGCAATTCCATGGCGACGAAACGCCGCAGCAATGCGCGCACTATGGCCAGCGCTTCCTGCGGGCGTTCCGCGTCGGCGCGCCCGGGCTGGATACGTCCGCCGGACTGGCCGCGCAATGCCGCGCCTACGGCGAAGCCGCGGGCTGGCTGTTTGACAGCTACAGCACGGGCTATGGCGGCAGCGGCCTGGCCTTCGATCACGCGTTGCTCGACGAAGTGCGCGCCGATCCCTTGTCGCGTCCGCTCATCCTGTCGGGCGGCCTGAAGCCGGAAAGCGTGGGCCAGGCGGTGCGCTTGCTGCGGCCGTGGGCCGTCGATGTGAGCAGCGGTGTCGAGGTCGAGCAAGGAATAAAAAGTTCTGATAGAATCTCGGTCTTCGTTGCAGCAACGCAAGAAGCTGACGCGAAATGAAGAGAACGAATTAAAAGTAAGTGTTGCAGGCCAGCGTGGCTGCGAAGTTCGGAAGCTTGAATCCTAGTTCAAGGCTTTTGGAACGAAGCAAATCAAGCCGCGCGGCGCAATGAAACAAGCAAAAAATCTGAAAAGACGATTTGCATGCTTCAAAAAAGCACTATATAATTCTTCTTCTTTGCAGGCGGTTAGCTCAGCTGGTTAGAGCGCCACGTTGACATCGTGGAGGTCGTTGGTTCGATTCCAATACCGCCTACCAAATTCCTGCAAAGTGCTGTGAAGCACGGCAAAGAAAAAGCCGCCAAGTCCATGACTTGGCGGCTTTTTGTTTTTCTGCCCGGTGCCTGGGGGCTCTGGGATGGGCAAGGCAGATGGCGTTCGGGCCTATACGACGCAAGGCGAAAATATAACCAGCGCGCGCCGATGCAACCCAAGGCCAATACGGTCGGTAACCGGCGCTAGAGCCTTGTTTCAAGGAACGGCAATACACTTCGCCCACCTTGAACTCTGCGCGTATGACATGAAAATTCTCTGTGGCCTGATCGTGATGGCTTCCTTGCTTGCGGGCTGTGCCGTGTACACCCCGGACGGCGCGGTGATCGTCGACCCGCATCGCGGCGGCGGCGGTGGCGGCGGGTTCTGTCCGCCGGGGCAGGCAAAGAAGGGAAATTGTTGATTGGGAACGGCGGATCGCCGTTGAAATGGGCGCTCCAGGCCGGGGCGCCCTTTTCTTTTGCGTGGATCCTGCCAGGTTTGGGCAGTCCTTGAAGCCGGGCAGCTGAAATCGGCATCGTCTTCTGCTTCGTGCGGGCGCGGGATCATCGCGTCAGGCTGGAACCAACATGAGGACGGCGTCACCCACTGACTGTTCTCAATTCCAGAAGGAGAGGCGTCATGGTTGGCAAGGTCTATGATCCGCCTGGTATCAACCGTACTTCGCCCCGCGAACGCGAGGGCGGGACAAGCAAGCCATCGCCTGCAACCACACTCTGCGCCACGCCGGTTAAAGATCCAGAACCTGTCGTCGTCCCGCGATTCAAGTCCAGGCCTGACGTGGGGGCGTTCAAGCCATCGCCGGCGCCCGCGCCGACCCATTTGGCAAGCGGGCAGGCGGTGGCGTCGATCGTCAATCCGACGTCAAGTACGGCGCTCAATCCCGCGCTCAAGCCAGTTCCCAAACCGGTTTCCAAACCGATGGCAAATCCAATGGCCAAACCGCCGGCCCGCAACGCTGCGCTCGCCAACGGAACCGGCAAAGGCATTTTTGCCGATGGCGAGAATCTGCCAAGGTTGCCAGTGCAACAGGCCATCTTTCGTTTCGCGCTGGAACAGAGCAGGCGCATTGATGACACCGCCGGCTATATGAAGATGAGCGAGGTCCTGGGGTTGGTGAGCAAGGCTACCCGGAAAATCGTTCAGCCATCCGTCGAGCTTTACCATGCGCTCGACAACGATGATTTGTCGCGCCTGCTTCGTTTGCAGAAGAAGGGCTTTATCCAGTACTCAGAATCGACGGTCCTGCGAGCGGATGTGACCCTGCCGGCGGTCGGCCTTGGAAAGCTGCCCGATTGGGTCAAGCATATCGATCTGGCGCATGCTTCATATCGTCCCACTGCGCAGAATCAGCAATCCCGCTATTTCTGGGAGATGCTTTCCGACTTCAAGAAGAGACCGGTTTCCCTGGAGACGCTGGTATTGCCGCATTGCGTAGCGTACCTTGACGCGGCACAGGAGTTCCTGGATCGGGGGCTTCGATTCGAGCAGGCCGAAGGGCAGGGGTTCGAGACGCTGAGGAAGCTGGTGGTGCCCGGCGAGCGCGTTCCCGGCGGCTTGCCAAGTTCCCTGCTGAGATGCTGCCCCGCGCTGGACACGCTGGTCATCGAGCATTTTGACGACGACAGCGACCTGACTGCCGTTGGGGCGCTGGGCAACCTCAAGAGACTGGAACTGAAGTTCAGGGGCAGCCATGTGGCGCCCATCGATCTGCTCATGGGGAAGCTGGGCGTCATGACTGGCGTCGAGGAATTCGATGGCAGCACCATCGACCGTGCGTACCTGCTTCCCTCGTTGGAACGGCATTTTCCCAGGCTCCGATCTTTTACCTGTGGGGAGGATTTCATGACCCCGCAGGTAATTCCCGAAGGTATCCGTCTTGATAACAACAAGCACGTGTCGGCGGTAACCTGGCTCGACGCGCAGGTTCCGAAGGCGACGCTCGACATGCTGGATACGCTGCCCAGTCTCGAAACCTTGCGCACGCCGAATTTTCCAGTCTTTCCTCCCCAGGTCAGCCAGATACAGGAATGGGCGGATCATCAGATCTTTGGCAAGATCAAGACGCTGGAGCTCGCCTGGGTCAGGATGAATGACGCGACGATGGCGGCATTGAGAGCGTGGCTGCCGCAGTGCGAGTTCGTGGGCCTGCTCGGCGATCTGTCGAGGTACGCGAAGCCCGTGCATGCAAATACTGCAACCTGATGCGTCCAGGGTAGCGCAGCGGCAGGATGCGCCGGTGCCCGCTAGACGGAACGCCCGCGATCGCGGTCGTTACTCACTTCCTGACCGATCACAGGTCTGGAGGTTGCAAGATGTCTATCGTGCAGAACTATCGCAATGCCAAGCTGCTGCTGAATGCGGAGCGCAAATCGCGAGCGCCGCTGGGCAAGCTCGGCAACACCAACATCGCCGCGGCGGGCCAAGGTGATAGAACGCCGCCGCGTGCGCCGTCACGTTTGCGCGAGCGCTGCAGCGTGGAGATCCGTTCGCTGTCTTTCGCTCTCAAGGCCGTGGTTGTCCCGCAGCCGCGGCTGTTCACTGTCGTCAACAACGTTGCTTACGGTTATCCGCTGGAGGAAGATCCGCTCGGCCTGGTCATGAAAGCGCGGTGGAACGACCGGATTGCCGAGTTGTACAGCGCCCTGACGGAACAGCAGACGGCCGATCATCCCTTGGACCTCGCGCCGACGCCGCGCCAGCGTCTGGCGCTTGAGCGCTTGCAGGCGCTGGCGGATACATGGACTGGGCAGGGGCGGTCGCTGCTGGCGCTGCGTCCCGCGACGCTCGATCATCTGGCCCGGCTGCGCCCCGATGATCGGTTGGATATGGAGACCACCATCAATGCGTTGGAGTTCGCCGACGAGATGTCGCCCGAGCTGAGGGCGGTGGCGCTACCGTTCGTCCAGCAGCCGGCCCTCAATACCGGGCAGCAAGTGTCCCTGTCCGTCGCGGCCATGGACGCATAGAGCCCAACCCTCTGGCATGCCGCCATCGGTTGTCTTGATCCGGCCCTCGCCGGGAGCCGCTTGCCTGGACCCCGCGCATCGGACCACCCGGGTCTTGTCAAAGGCCTGTCGCCAGGCGACTATCCGCATCCGCCCAACCGTCGTTCGGAAGAGCCTCATGTCCCGCTTGCGCCCCGTTCCCAGGTACATATACGCCCTCGCATTCGCCGCACTACTGCTGACGAGCGCCACGCATGGCGCATCCGGCGATCCCGCGCCATTGGCCGTGGACATGGATGGCGCTTCCCGTCCGATTCTGCTCGCGGGCGAGACGGCCGCAGACCATGCGCGCCCGCTGATCCTGGCCCTGCACGGCGGCGGATCCAACGCGAGCGCCTTCGCCGCCGAAACCGGCCTTGCGGTGGCGGCGGCCGAGCGGGGCTTCGTGGTGGCTTTCCTTGAAGGCTCCGGCACGACGCCCGGCGCGCGGACCTTCAATTCAGGCGCGTGTTGCGGCTATGCCCAGGCCCGCCAGATAGATGACGTGGCTTACGCGCGCAGCGTCGTGGCCATGCTCGTGGCGCAAGGGCGGGTGGATCCGGCCCGGGTTTACGCGGTCGGATTCTCGAATGGCGGCATGATGGCCTACCGGCTGGCGGCGCAGGCGCCCGAGCTGGTGGCGGGCGTCGCGGTGGTGTCTGGCACGCTGGACATCGATCCCGCGCTGGCGCGTGTCGCCAAGCCGGTCCTGCACATTCACGGGACCGCCGATCCTTATGTTCCCTACGCCGGCGGCGTGGGCGCCAAGGCGACGACGGCCAAGCCGCGCCTGGCTGTCGAGAGCGCGGTGGAAACCTGGGCACGGCTGGGGTGCGCAACGGCGCCGCGTCCCGCCTTGCGCCGCACGGCAAGCCTGCCCGATGCGGCGGGCGACGGCACGCGCGTCGAGCGTCGCGAATACGGCTGCGCGGGCGCTCCGCCGGCCGTGCTGTATGTCATCGACGGCGGCGGCCATGCCTGGCCCTCGGGGCGCCGGCCGGCCGATCCCGAAAGCGGCACGCGCTCGCGCAACCTGGATGCCACGGCGGCGGTCGTTGCCTTTTTCAGTGCGCTCGCCGCGCCGGCATCGGGCGGCTCCCGCTGAGGCGCGTCCGGTGCTTGGCGGTAAATGGGGTCGCAGGCTCTGCTTCCGTACTTTCTTTCGTACCCGCATCCGCATTGCGGTCGTGTGCGCGCCCCGTCGCTTAGCTTCGCGTAAGGTTTCGCTGCTACCGTGATTCCAGCGCCGTTGTCTTGCGTGAGACGGCGCCCATTGTCCTCACCCGTTTGCAAGAGTGTTGCAATGCCGAGCCGTATTGTCGAACGCAACCACCACGGGAGATGCGCCATGATCGATGGACTCTGGCTGCTTCAATGGAGCATAGAAGGCACGGAACGCAGTGGCGTCATCGTGGTGAACGAGGGCCGGGCGTTGGGCGGCAACGCCGGCTTCATCTGTACGGGCATGCTGAGCGCGACCGGCGAGAATGTCATCGGCCAGCTGCACATCCGACAGGTCAACCAGGCGCTGCCGCCGATCCTGCCCGGGCTGACCGATTACCGGCTGAGGATCGTCGGCATGCTGCACGGCGACCGCATCGACATCGCGGGCGACATTCCGGATCGTCCGGAATTGACCGTGCGGATCCGCGCGACCCGGCACGCCGTGTAGCGCCGGGCCGCGCCGATATCGCTCACTTGCACTCCATCGAATATCCGCAACGTAGCTGGTCCGGAGTGTTCCTGCCTTCGGCGCCGTCGATCAGGCCGGCGGGCACGTCCCAGGCGGTGAGTTCGCTGGGCGGGCCGTTACCCTGGGCGCGGGCATAGATCCACAACTTGTCGCCTTTCCATGAGAACGCCATGGCGCTGACGCTATGGCTGTCGGATACGCGCAGGTTGAGCGCGATCTCTCCGCTTTTCATGTCGATCACCGTCACCGCCGACTCACCGCCGCTGATCGCCAGCAGGCGGCCGTGCGCGCTGCGCGCCACGCTGGACGTGTAGTTCGCGGCGGGCGTGGCCAGATCGAAGCGGGGCAGGCCGCTGGCCGGATCGATGATGCGGAATATCTGGGCGCCTTCGGTATCGGTCGCGGGCGCCAGCGCCCAGCCGCCCGCATGGCTGCCGAAGAAGAGCTTGCCGGTCGAGGTCTTGATGCTGCGGCTGACGCGGGCCGTGTCCGGGTCGATGCCGTAGCCGTCGCGATCGGCGGCCCAGAACAGGCCATCGCCGAAATGGATGGCCGGGCTATGGATCCAGGGCAGGGCGTGTTCCACCGCGTCGCTGGCGGCGCTGCGCGGCTTCGCGTCCCAGGTGTGCTGGCTCCAGCGGCCTTGCGGCGTCAGCGCGTATAGCTGGTCGTCCAGGCGCAGGGCGACGCCGCCGCCGGCGCGTATGGTCCAGTTGCTGACGCGCCAGGTTTGCATGCCGGGGGCGGGCGCGTAGGCTACCGGCTTGCCGCCAGGCCGCCAGGCCTGAAGCCGGGGCGTGCCGTCCTCGCCGGTGGACAGGCTCCAGACCTGACCGTCCGGAGCGATTTTCAGGCCGCGCGCGCCGTTCAATCCGCTGACGGCCTGCCGTTGCACGCTACCGCCTTGCGGCGTATAGCGGTGCGCGGCGGGGCCCGAGGCCAGCAGGCTGCCGTCCGGCAGCGCCAGCAGGCGCCAGTCGTCGTTGTCGTAGCGGCGCAGATCGGCTTCGTCGGCGGGCAAGGCGATGCCGGGCAGGTGGGTTGGCGGCAGCGCCGAAGCCTGCACCTTCATCGGAGCAGGCTGGGGCCGGCCGCGCGCGTAGGCATCGAAGTAGGCCTGCATGACGTGGCCGGCGCTGGCCGGGGCCAGGGCCTGCATGCGCGAGGCGAGGCCGTCCAGATAGCTCTCCAGCGCCGGATCCAGGTGTTCGGCGGCGCGGGTGTTGCGCTCGATGTGCGGATCCGGGAAGCAGGTCACGCCGACCATGCAGCTCATCAACTTGAACTGCCGCGTGACGGTGGCGGCGGTGCCGCCGTACCAGACCAGGGTCAGCGGCGGCGTGTCCACCAGCGACGAGAGGTCCATGACCGTGCCGTAGTCGATCTGCTGCGCGCGCGATTTACCCTGCGTGCGCTGGAACGACCAGCGCGCGATGGGTTGTGCCACGAACGGGACGGACTTGAGCGTGTCGTCGGCGTAGTCCTGTTGCGATGCAATCGCGTCGCGGAAGGCGGTGTTCTCCTCGCGCGTGATCGCGCCGGTCTTGAGCGCCTGGTCCAGCACGGACGCCGCCTGCGCGCCGGCCTGGGCGGCCAGGGCCTGGCGCAGCGCCGGGAGATGGCGGGCGCCGACCTGCACCCAGTAGAACTCCATGCCCGACAGGGGCGCGGTGTCGTCGCGCGGCTGGAATCCGCGCAGCCCGGCCGTGGCGGCGAAGCCCTGTTCGATATCGCGCTTGACCGTGGCGTAGGGTTGCGGGATCAGGTAGTAGCGGCCGTGGACGTAGGCGGCGCCGGGTTCGGGCTGCATCAATATCCGGGCATCGTTGGCGTCAGCGGCGGCTGCCGCTGACGCTGCCGCCAGCATCAACGCCACGCCGGCCGCGCGGGCGGCCCAGGCGCTGGAGGCGCGGACCTTTGGGCCGCGCGGGCGCATCCATGAGGACTGCACTGTGGAGCTCCGAAGAAGAAGGGGGCCGACAGGGGAAAGCGTCTTGCGGCGCGATCCGGACGGCGCGCGCATTGTCGCATGTCGGTCTTAGTCGAACGCCGCCGCTCTTGCTTCGTCGGCCCGGAACGCGAATGCCGCCTGGATATCGCTTTCCACCACCCGGCCCCGCGACAGCGGCGGCAGCCGGTCGGGCGCGAAGAAGTCGGCGTCCATCGTTTCCAGGCCCGGCGTCGGCGTGCGCTCATCGCCGTCGCGCGCGCACAGGAAGAACAGCTTGTAGAAATCCCGCACGTCGGGCTCGTATTCGCGCTTGGCCTTGTGGCGCACGCTGTACAGGCGCGTGGCGGACACGGCGATGCCCGCTTCTTCGCGGATTTCCTTGATCACGTTCTCGGCTGGCGACAGGCCGACGTCGGCATAGCCGCCCGGCAGCGTCCAGCAGCCGTCGCTTTTCTCGCGCACCAGCAGGATCCGGTCATGCTCGATGAGCGCGCCGCGTACGTCCACCTTCGGCGTGGCGTAGCCCTGGGCGAAATCGGAGACCAGCTCCAGGATGCGGGCCGGCGGCACGCCGCCCAGCTCGGCGAGCATGCGATGGGCGATGTCGGCGATCTCCTGGTAGCGTTCACGGTCGTATTCGTCGCGGCAGAAGTGCAGGCCCGTGGAGGCGATTGCCTGCAAGCGCTTGGCCTGGGTCAGCCATGTGTTGTCCATTTGCGGAACTCCTGGAATCGGATCGGGACAGGCTTCAGTTATAGCGCGTCACCGGAAGGCTTTGATTGTGGAGGGCGAGGAGGCGCATTTTCCGGAAAACAGGAAAACCCCGTTTCAAAATCACGGCCTTGACGATTCTTGGCATTATCGGCCTGGCATTGCTCCTATACTGGCGCAGCTTCAGGCCGCCATTCCGGTGTTATTCGAATCGCGCGGCCGCACGACAGGCCTTGCGGTTCCGCTGATGGCCTTACCCCTTATCCCCGGTTTGACTTCGAGACCATGCGCCCCCCTTCCTTGAATGAAGGCGTTAATCCCTTGGCGCCGCCTGCCGACGCCGCCGGTATATTGCTTGCGGTAAACCGATTATTGGCCGACGCCCCCGAGCAGGGCTTCTTCCATTATCTGGTCGATCAGGCCCGCGCCGCGCTTGGGGCGGATATCGCGTGGGTGCTGCTGACGCGCGATGGCGAGTCCGAGCTGATCGTCGCGGAGCGCTCCGACGCGCCCTTGCGCCAGGCTGCCCAGGCGATGCACGTGGCCTTGGCGGCGGGCGGGGATGCCTTCCGGGTAGATGAAGGCGGTGGCACGCTGCCGGACGCGCCCTGGTTCGTCCGCGAAGGCGCGCGGGCCTGCGCGGCCAGGGCCTTGCGCGATCCGGACGGCGCGTTGCGCGGGCATGTGGCATTGGTTTTCCGGCGGGCGGTGCCCGCTGCCGCCGCGTATGGCGATGCCCTGGGCATCCTGGCGTCCTATGCGCGGCGCAGCGTGCTCGGCTATCGCGAACTGCGCCGTCGCGCCGACTATTGGCGCGGGCTGGTGACGCAGTATGAGGCGCTGTTCCACAGCGCGCCGGTGCTGATCAACGCCTTCGACTCGGACGGCCGCTGCACCTTGTGGAACGAGGAGTGCGAACGCCGCTTCGGCTGGTCGATCGCCGAGATCAACCGCCAGGACGATCCGCTGGCGCTGTTCTATCCCGATCCATCGGACCGGGCGCGGGTGCGCGAAAGCGTGGACAGCGCGCCGTGCCGCGCGTTCCGCGAGTGGCACCCGCTGACGCGCGCGGGTGAGCGGCTGACCGTGATGTGGTCGAACGTCAGCCTGCCCGACGGCCGCATCATCAACATCGGACTGGATGCCACCGAAAGCCGGCGGGCGCAGGCCGCGATCGCCAGGATGGCGACGGTGGACAGCCTGACCGGCTGCTGGAACCGGGCCGAGATCCTGCGGCGCATGAGCCTGAAGCTGAACGCCGCGCGCCTGGATCCGGGAGCGGCCTTCACCGCGCTGATGTTGGACCTGGATTTCTTCAAGCAGGTCAACGACCGCTACGGGCACCTGGCCGGCGACGCCGCATTGCGGCACTTCTGCGACCAGCTGCGCGCCTGCGTGCGCGGCGGCGACGCCATCGGACGGCTGGGTGGCGAGGAGTTCCTGGTGCTGTTGGACGGCGATGATCCCGGCACCGCGCTGGCGGTCTGCGACCGGCTGCGCGAAGCCCTGCGCAACCACGCGCTGGAATTCGGCGACGATCCCCTGATACTGTCGGCCAGCGGCGGCATCGCGCGTTTCGTGCCTGGCGACACAGGCACCTCGGACGTGATCCGGCGCGCCGACCTGGCGCTGTACCGGGCCAAGCGCGAGGGCCGAGATCGCGCGGTGGTGTACGACGGCTGAACGCGGCGCAACGGGCCGGCCGGGCCGCGCCATCGGCCGCATCGCTTTTGCGATATCCTGCTGTCCATCATGATGAGAGCGATCTGGCTGGTTCTGGGCTGCGTGATGGTGGCGCTGGGCGTCATCGGCGCATTCCTGCCGGTGATGCCGACCACGATTTTCCTGATCCTGGCGGTGGGCTGCTTTTCTCGCTCGTCTCCCAGGCTGGAAAAATGGCTGCTGGACAGCCCCACCTACGGCCCTTCGCTGCGCGCCTGGCGCGAGCAGGGCGCGGTGTCGCGCAAGGGCAAGACCTACGCCACGCTGGGCATGGCGGTCGGCTACGCGCTGTTCTGGTGGGGGGCGCATCCGTCCTGGGTGCTGGCTCTGGGCGTGGGCCTGTTCTTCATCGCCAGCGCGGCCTACGTGTTGTCGCGCCCCAGTCCGCGCGCGCAGGCGCCATCCGGCGGACCAGACGACGCCTGAACGCTTAATGCGAATGTCGGGGATCGCCGCGCGTTTCCACCACCTTCAGGTACAGCGTCGCCGGCTCCAGGCAGCCGCCGGTGGATAGCTGGCCGACCATCTTCCGATAGATCTCCTGCCAAGGCGTCTGCGCGGGCGGCGGCTGCATGGCCGGCTCGGCGCGACGCTTCTCCAGCTCGGCCTCGTCGACCAGGGCCGTGACCGAGCGCTGGTTCAGGTCGACGCGGATGCGGTCGCCGGTGCGCAGCAGCGCCAGCCCGCCGCCCACGGCGGCTTCCGGCGACATGTTCAGGATCGAGGGGCTGGCCGAGGTGCCGCTCTGGCGGCCGTCGCCCAGGCAGGGCAGCGAGTCGATGCCGCGCTTGATCAGGTGCGAGGGCGGGGCCATGTTGACCACCTCGGCGCTGCCGGGATAGCCCACCGTGCCGGCGCCCCGGATCACCAGGATGCAATGCTCGTCGATGTTCAGCGCCGGATCCTCGATGCGCGCGTGATAGTCCTCGGGGCCGTCGAACACGATGGCGCGCGCCTCGAAGGCGTTCTCGTCGCCGGGCTCGGACAGGTAGGCGCGGCGGAAGGCCTCGCCCACCACCGACATCTTGATGACCGCGCTGTCGAAGAAATTGCCCGACAGCACGATGAAGCCGGCGCGGTGCTTGAGCGGCTGCGCGCAGCTGCGGATGACGTCGGGATCGCGGGTCTTGGCGGCGGCGGCGATCTCGCCGATGGTCTGGCCCGACACGGTCAGGCAGCCGTCGTGCAGCCGGCCGGCGGCCTGCAATTCATGCAGCACGGCGGGCACGCCGCCGGCGCGGTGAAAGCCCTCGCCCAGGTGCTCGCCGGCGGGCACGCAGTTGGCCAGCAGCGGCACGTCTTCGCCCAGCCGTTGCCAGTCGTCCAGGCTCAGGTCGATGCCGGCGTGGCGCGCCATGGCGATCAGGTGCGGCGGACAGTTGCTGGACGCGCCCAGCGCCGAGGCCACCACGATGGCGTTCTCGAAGGCTTCGCGGGTCAGGATGCGCGACGGCCGCATATCCTCGCGCACCATGTCGCAGATGCGTTTACCGGTGGCGTAGGCCATCTGGCCGCGCTCGCGGTAGGGCGCGGGGATGCTGGCGCAGGTCGGCAGCGACATGCCCAGCGCCTCGGCCAGCGAGTTCATCGACAGCGCCGTGCCCATGGTGTTGCAGTGGCCGACGGACGGCGAGGACGCGGTCGCCAGCGTCATGAAGCCTTCGTAGTCGAGCTTGCCCGCCGCCATCAGGTTGCGCGCGTGCCAGATCACCGTGCCCGAGCCCACGCGCTGGCCGTCGTGCCAGCCGTCCAGCATGGGTCCGCCGGACAGCACGATCGCGGGAATGTCCACGGTGGCCGCGGCCATCAGGCAGGCGGGGGTGGTCTTGTCGCAGCCGGTGGTCAACACCACGCCGTCCAGCGGATAGCCGTGCAGGATTTCCACCAGTCCCAGGTAGGCCAGGTTGCGGTCCAGCGCGGCGGTGGGGCGGCGGCCCTGTTCAGCCAGAGGATGGACCGGGAACTCCATCGGGATGCCGCCCGCGTCGCGGATGCCGGCCTTGACGCGCTCGGCCAGCGCCAGATGGTGGCGATTGCAGGGCGCGAGGTCGCTGCCGGTCTGGGCGATGCCGATGATGGGCCGGCCCGATTGCAGCTCCTCGCGCGTCAGGCCGTAGTTGAGGTAGCGCTCGACGTAGATCGCCGTCATGTCGGCGTGGGAGGGGTCGTCGAACCATTTCTGGCTGCGCAGTCTGCGGGGTGTCTGGGACATGGGAATCTCGCGTGCTTCGTTGCTTGCTTCGGGGGAGCCGAGCCCCAGGGGACAATGCCCCGGGACGACGGGCTCAGTTGCGGGCCTTCTGTATTTCCTCGTTCAATTGCTTGATCAGCTCGGGGCCGAGTTCCTGCGTGTACTTGTCGACCACCGGCTGCACCTTCTGGCGCATGCGCGCCACTTCATCGGCCGACACGGTGTTGATCTTCATGCCGTGCTGCTCCAGCGTGCCCATGGCCTTGAGCGAGTCGGCGCGGCTGTCCTGGCGCTCGAAGTCGCGCGACGATGCGGCGGCCTGGCGGATCAGCTGCTGCTCGTCGGCCGACAGCTTGTCCCACCATTTCTTCGAGGCCAGCACCACCCAGGGCGTATAGACGTGGCGCGTGATGGTCAGGTAGGGCTGCACTTCATAGAACTTGCTGCTCTGGATCGTGGTGATGGGGTTTTCCTGGCCGTCCACCGTGCGCGTTTCCAACGCCGTGAACAGTTCGGAGAAGGGCATGGGCACGGCGTTGGCGCCCAGCGTGTTGAACACGCCCAGCGCGATCTGGTTCTGCATGACGCGCAGCTTGATGCCTTGCAGGTCCTCGGCGCGGGCGATGGGGCGCTTGGAGTTGGTCATGTTGCGAAAGCCGTTCTCCCAATAGACCAGGCCCACCAGCCCCTTGGCCTCCAGCTTCTTGAGCAGGTCCTGGCCCAGCGGGCCGTCCAGCACCGCGTCGGCTTCCTTCTCGCTGTTGAACAGGAACGGCAGGTCGAACACGCCGAATTCCTTGACCATGCCGGCCAGCGGCGCGGTCGAGCCCACCATCATTTCCTGGGCGCCGCCGGCCAGCGCGCCCTGCATCTGTTCGTCCGAGCCCAGGTTGGCCGAGCCGAAGGTCTTCATCTTCAGCTTGCCGCCGCTGATCTTCTCCAGTTCCTGCGCCAGGTGGCGCGCGGCGCGGCCCTGCACGCTTTCCTCGTTCAGGCCGTAGCCGAAGCGGATCAGGCGCGGCTTGACGTCGGCCGCCGAGGCGGCGCCGGCCACGGCGCAGGACAGGGCGGCGGCCAGGACCAGGATGCGGGTCTTGAGCGGGGTCTTGATCGGGGTATGGAACAGCTTGAACATGTCTTTCCTCCTTGGCTTTTCTCTTATGGGCGCCTTAGTGCATCCAGCGCGCGGGGACGGTGATCAGTTCGGGGAAGATCACCAGCAGGACCAGCAGCAGCGTGTAGGCGACCACGTAGCGCCACACGCCCCTGCAGATGGTTTCCATATTGATGCGGGCCACGCCGCAGACCACGTTCAGCACGGTGCCCACCGGCGGCGTGAGCAGGCCCACGCAGCCCACCATGACGAACATCACGCCGAAATAGACCGGGTCGATGCCGGCCTTGGTGATGACCGGCATCAGCACCGGCGCCAGGATCAGGATGGTGGGCGTCAGGTCCATCACCGTGCCGACCAGCGTCAGCAGCACCAGCAGCGCGAACATCAGCAGCCTGGGCTGGTCCAGCACCGGATCGAGCAGCGCGATCAGGTCTTGCGGCATGTCGGCCAGCGTGATCATGTAGGACGACACCATGGCCGCCGCCACCAGGAACATCACCACCGCGGTGGTGCGCGCGGCGTTGACGAACAGCGGCATCAGGTCGCGCGCCTTGATCTCGCGGTAGACGAACAGGCTGACCAGCAGCGCGTACACCGCCGCCACTACGGCCGCCTCGGTCGGCGTGAAGATGCCGCCGCGCAGTCCGCCGATGATGATGACGGGCAGCATCAGCGCCCAGCCCGCCTCGCGCAGCGCCCGCAGCCGCGCGCCCCAGGGCTGGCGCGGCGAGGGCTTGATGGCGCCGTGCTTGCGCGCCACCCAGGTCCATACCGCCACCAGCGTCAGGCCCATCATCAGGCCCGGGGCGATGCCGGCGAAAAAGAGCTTGGTGATCGATACATTGGTGGCGACGCCGAAGATGATGAAGGAGATCGACGGCGGAATGATGGGCGCGATGATGCCGCCGGCGGCGATCAGGCCGGAGGCCTGGCCGGCGTCGTAGCCTTTTTCGCGCAGCATGGGGATCAGCAGCGAGCCGAGCGCGGCGGCGTCGGCCACCGCCGAGCCGGACAGCGCCGCCAGCAGCACGCTGGCGAAGATGGCCACATAGCCCAGGCCGCCCTGGATGTGGCCGACGAACATGCTGGCCAGGTTGACGATGCGGCGCGAGATGCCGCCGGCATTCATCAGCTCGCCGGCCAGCATGAACAGCGGCACGGCCATCAGCGTGAAGCTGTTGGCGCCTGACAGCATGTTCTGCGACAGGATCTGGGTATCGAAGAAATCCAGCTGGAACATCATGGCGATCGCGCTGAGCAGCAGCGCGAAAGCGATGGGCATGCCCAGGGCGATCAGCCCCAGCAGCACGATCAGGAAGACGGTCAGGATCATCTTTCGGGTCCGGGCGGTGTGGGGAGGGGATCAGTCCAGCGGATTCTCGGCGCTGGATTCGGCCGGCAGGGGGCCGCCCGCCAGGACGCGGACCAGGTCCGCCAGCGTCAGCAGGCCCATGGCCGCCGCCGCATACAGCGCCGCGGCGTTGAACACCGCCAGCGGCAGGCCGGTGACCGGCAGGCGCGTGTCCAGGCCGATCAGGGTCTGGGTCCAGCTGCCTTCGGCCATCAGCCACAGCACCCACAGCGTCAGCAGCTGGCACAGCACGTGCGTGACGCGCCGCGCGGCCGGGCCGAAACGCTCGACCAGCATGGTCACGCCGATGTGCTGGTGTTCGCGCAGCGCCAGCACCGAACCCAGGAAGATCATCCAGACGAAGGCCAGCCGCGACAGTTCGTCGGACACGTTGATGCCGGAATTGAACAGGTAGCGCAGCGCGACGTTGCCGAACAGCAGCACGACCATGACCGCCAGACAGGCGACCATGAGCAGTGTTTGCAGACGGGCACAGCAGTCGGCGGCGCGGGCCAGCGCCGACGCGCCGGGCCGCCCGGGCGGGGAAGCTCGCATGGGGGTGTCTCCTTGTTTTTTCCGTCCGGCATCGGGTTCCGGCGGGTATTTGTGTTTCGGATGTTAGCGCTAACATTTTCCGTTTGGCAAGCCCCGCGCTTTCGTTCAGACTACGCGCTTCCGTCCGCCGTCCCGGTATGTCCAGGCCCAGGCCCATGTCGATCCGCAAACCCCGAAGCACCCGCGCCGGCCGCGTCACCATGCAGGAAGTGGCGCGGCGCGCGGGCGTGAGCGCCATCACCGTGTCGCGCGCGCTGCGCACGCCGGACAAGGTGGCCGAGCCCGTGCGCCTGCGCATCGCGCAGGTCTGCCAGGAGCTGGGCTATGTGCCCAACCACGCGGCCAGCGCGCTGGCCTCGGCCCGCTCGCAGACGGTGGTGGTGCTGATCCCGTCGCTGAGCAACGTGGTGTTCGTGGACATCCTCAGCGGCATCAAGGAGGCGCTGGACGCCCAGGGCTATCTCATGCTGATCGGCGTCACCGGCTATTCGCCCGAGGCCGAGGAAAACCTGCTGCGCACCTATCTGCGGCACGCGCCCGACGGCCTGATCCTGACCGGCATCGACCACACGCCCGGCGTCTGGGACCTGTTGCGCGCCCGGCAGATTCCCACCGTCCACACCATCGAGACGCTGGACGACGGCGCGGACATGAGCGTGGGCTTCTCGCAATTCGAATCCGGCTACGCGGCCGGGCGGCATCTGCTGGATTGCGGCTACCGGCGCATCGCCATCGTGGGCGCGCAGCTCGATCCACGCTCGCTGCGCCGCTGCGAGGGTTGCCGCCAATCGCTGCGCGACGCCGGCGCCTACGATCCGGCGTTGGAGATCATGACGCCGGAGAAATCCTCGATCGGCCTGGGGGCGGCGCTGATGGACCGGGTGCACCGCGAGCATCCGGATTGCGACGCCGTGTTCTTCGTCAACGACGACCTGGCCCAGGGCGCGGTGTTCCAGTGCGCGCGGCTGGGGCTGGCCGTGCCGGGCCGGATCGGGCTGGTGGGCTTTCACGATCTGGCCGGTTCGGCCTGGACCACGCCGCCGCTGTCCACCATCGCCACGCCGCGCTACGAGATCGGGCTGGCCGCCGCCGGCCTGCTGATGCGCCACCTGGCCGGCGAGGCCATCGAGCGGCGTCACGTGGACCTGGGGTTCGAGCTGGTGCGCCGGCAGACGACCTGAACCGCCGGCGGCCAGGCGCTGAATGGCGCGTCGCCGTCAGCGCCGCAGCGCCAGGAACATGCCCGCCGCCATGATCAGCAGCATGCCCGCCATGGCCAGGCTGTCGGGCGGACGCTGCAGCCAGAAGGTGCTGAAGATCACCGCCAGCAGCAGCTGGAAGTAGTTCAGCGGCGCCAGCGTGGCCGCCGGCACGCGCTGGAAGGCGGAGATCAGCAGGATCTGCGCCAGCCCGCTGCACAGGCCCAGGCCCACGATCAGCGCCAGGTCCGGCGCCGCCGGCCAGGGATCGGGCAGGAAGAACGGCGCGGGCAGCGCGGTCGCGATCAGGCAGATGAGGGCGGTGTAGGCATACTGCACCGGCCCCGGCACCGGGCCGGCGAGCTTGCGCGTCAGCACCTGGAACACCGCGTAGCTCACCGCCGACACCGCCATCAGCAGTGTGCCCAGCCAGGGCAGGTCGGCGCCGGGCCGCACGATCAGCAGCATGCCGGCGAAGCCGACGGCGACGGCGGCCCATTGCGCCGCGCGCACCCGCTCGCCCAGCAGCCAGGGCGACAGCGCCACCATGATCAGCGGCGACGTGAAATAGATGGCGGTGGCTTCGGACAGCGGCATCCAGATCAGCGCCGTCATGAAGCAGGTGCCGACGGTGGCCAGCATCAGGCCGCGCAGCACCAGCAGCCCCTTGTGTGGCGCGTCGCGCAGGCGCGGCCGTCCCGCGCGCCACAGCAGGAACAGCGCCAGTGCCGCCACGGCGACGTAGCGCACCACGTTCAGGAAGGGCGCAGGATAGTGTTCCAGCAGCCGCTTGGCGCCGGCGTCGAAGGTGGCGAAGGCGACCAGCGCGGCGAAGAACAGCAGCACGCCGGCGCGCCGCGAGGCGGCCGCGCCGGCGGCCGGCGAGGACAGGGCCTCGGAGCGGGCGGGAGGAGGCATCGCGGCGTTCAGCTCCGGCCCAGGCCTTGCAGGAAGGCGTCCAGCGCCGGCCCGATGGCCTCGACCATGTAGCCGCCTTCCTGCACCACCACGGTGGGCAGTCCCAGGGCGCCGATGCGCGCGCCGATGTCGCGGTACGCATCGATGTCCAGGCGCAGCACGCTGATGGGATCGTCCTTGTAGGTGTCGAAGCCCAGCGCCAGCACCAGGGCCTGGGGCGCGTGGCCGGCCAGCGCCGCCAGCGCCGTGTCCAGCGCGCGCAGGAAGGGATCGTTGCCGGATCCGTGTGGCAGCGGCAGGTTCAGGTTGAATCCTTCGCCTTCGCCATGGCCGCGTTCATGGGCATAGCCGCTGTAGAACGGGTAGTAGCCGGCCGGGTCGGCGTGCAGCGACGCCGTCATGACGTCGGCGCGGCGGTAGAAGATCTGCTGCGTGCCGTCGCCATGGTGCGCGTCCACGTCCAGCACCGCCACGCGGGCATGCGTGCGCCGCAGCCGGGCTGCGGCGGCCGCGCTGCTGTTCAGGTAGCAGAAGCCGCCGGCGCGGTCGCGGTGGGCGTGATGGCCGGACGGGCGGCACAGCGCATAGGCCGCGCCGCCGTGCGCCGCGACGTGGTCGGCCGCCGCGACCGCGCTGTGCGTGGAGCGCAGCGCCGAGCGCCAGGTGTGCGGGCCGATGGGGCAGGACAGGTCGCTCAGGTAATAGCCGGTCTGGGCGACGATGGACGGCGAGGGGCAGGGCGGCCGGCCGTCCGCCTCGACGCGGCCGTTCAGGTAGGGCGACAGGTTGGGCAGCACTTCCGGGCCGGGATCCACGCCGGGCCCCTTCAAGGCCTGCCAGCGGGCGTAGGCGTGTTCCAGATAGTCCAGATAATCGGCGCTGTGCACCGCCAGCAAGGGTTCACGGCCGAAATCGGGCGGCGCCTGCACCGCGATGCCTCGGGCCGCCAGCGCGGCCTGCAGGCTGCCGGCGCGCGATGGCAGATCGGTGGGCGCGCTGATGCGGCCCAGCCGCATGAACTGGCGCGGCTCGTGCAGCAGTTGTTCGTCGGAGAAAAAGGCTTGCATGGGGTTCCCGTCAGTGCGATGCCTGTTTGATCTCGACCTCGACGAATACGAACTCGGCTTCGCCCGGGTTGATCACATTGTGTTCCACGCCAATCGAGCGATAGTACGACACGCCGGCGGTCAGCTGGCTGGTGACCGGGCCGTCGGGCGTTTCCAGCAGCAGCGGTCCGGTGGTCTGCGGCACCACCACGTAATTCATGCCGTGGCGGTGCCAGCCGGTCTCGCCGCCCGGCGGGAAGCGCCATTCGGTGACGGTGACGAATTCGTTGTCGATCTGCACGGTGGGAACGGCCTGGGGGCGTTGCATGGATGCGTCTCCTGTGTGGTGTGGGGGGGCGTCATGCCGCTTGGGCGCGGGCCTGGGTCGGATCCCAGTGCTGGCCGGGCACGGCGGCGATCAATTGCTTCGTATAGGCGTGCTGCGGGCGGTCGAAGATCTGCGATGGCGTGCCGTGTTCCACGACCTTGCCGCGATGCATGACCAGCACGGCGTCGCAGATCTGGGCGGCCACGCGCAGGTCGTGGGTGATGAAGACCAGGGCGATGCGCAGGCGCTGTTGCAGCTCGCGCAGCAGCTCCAGCACCTGGGCCTGCACCGATACGTCCAGCGCCGATACCGACTCGTCGGCCACCAGCACCTTGGGCTCCAGCGCCAGCGCGCGCGCGATGCCCACGCGCTGGCGCTGGCCGCCGGAGAACTGATTGGGGTAGCGGTCGAAGGCGGATGGCTCCAGCCCCACCAGCGCCAGCAGTTCGCGCGCCCGCGCCTCGGCCGCCGCCTGCGGCACGCCGTTGGCGCGCGGGCCATCGCTGATGATGCGGCCCACGGTGTGGCGCGGATTGAGCGAGGCGAAGGGATCCTGGAAGATCATCTGGATGTCCTTGCGCATCGGGCGGAAGCGCGATTCGGGCATGGCGGCGATGTCCTGGCCGTTGAACAGCAGCTGGCCGCCATTGATGCCGACGAGCTTCAGCAGGCATTTGCCGATGGTGGACTTGCCCGAGCCGGACTCGCCCACGATGCCCAGCGTCTCGCCGCGCCGCACGCTGAAGCTGACGCCGTCCACCGCGTGCACCTCGCGCCGGCCGCCGAGCCAGCCATGGCCAATCACATAGGTCTTGCGCAGGTCGCGCACGTCCAGCACCGGCGGCTCGCCGCCGCCGGCCGCGCGTTCCTCGCCGCGCCGATGCGGCACGGCGGCGATCAGGCGCTGGGTGTAGGGATGGCGCGGACGATTCAGCACCTGGTCCGCCGGCCCCTGTTCGACCAGCACGCCTTTTTCCATCACGGCGACGCGGTGCGCGATCTCGGCCACCACGCCGAAATCGTGGGTGACGAACATCACGCCCATGCCTTTTTCCTTCTGGATGCGGGCAATCAGCGCCAGGATCTGCGCCTGCGTGGTCACGTCCAGCGCGGTGGTGGGCTCGTCGGCGATCAGCAGCGCCGGTTCCAGCGCCAGCGCCATGGCGATCATCACGCGCTGGCGCTGGCCGCCGGACAGGCGGAACGGATAGGCGTGGTACAGCGTGGCCGGATCGGGCAGGCCGACGAAGGCCAGCAGTTCCAGCGCGCGCGCCAGCCGCGCGGGGCCGGGATAGGCGTCGTGCACGCGCATGACTTCGCTGATCTGCTCGCCCACCGTCATCAGCGGGTTCAGCGCCGACAGCGGCTCCTGGAAGATCATCGCCATGTCCTTGCCGCGCATGGCCTGCAGGCTGGCCTCGTCCTGGCGCAGCAGGTCCGCGCCTCGGAACAGGATGCTGCCCTGCTGCGGCGTCAGGTAGTCGGGCAACAGGCCCATGATGGCGTTGGCGCTCATGGATTTGCCGGAACCGGATTCGCCGACGATGCACAGGATTTCGCCGGCGCGGATGTCGTAGGACACGTCGCGCACCGCATAGGCGCGGTCGCCGCCGGCGGGCAGGGCGATGCTGAGGTTGCGGATGGACAGCAGCGGGGCGTCGCCCGTGGCCGGCGCGGCGGCCGGCATGCCTTGGGGGTTCATGGCTGGGCTCCTATTCGCCGCGCTTGCGCAGCTGCGGGTTGAGGGCATCGTTCAGGCCTTCGCCGATCAGGTTGATGGCCAGCACGGTCAGAAGGATGGCCACGCCCGGCCACACGCTCATCCACCAGGCTTCGCGGATCATGGTGCGGGCCGCGCCGATCATGAAGCCCCAGCTCATCTCGTTGCGGTCGCCCAGCCCCAGGAAGGACAGCGAGGACTCCGTGAGAATGGCGGTTGCCACCATGAACGAGGCCGACACGATGATGGGCGACATGGCGTTGGGCAGGATCTGGGTGCCGACGATGCGGGCCGGCGCCTGGCCGATCACGATGGCCGCCTGCACGAACTCGCGCTGCTTGAGCGTCATGAACTCAGAACGCACCAGCCGCGCGGCCGGCGGCCACGACACCAGCGCGATGGCGCCCATGATGGAATACACCGAGGGCCCGATGATGGCCACCAGCACCACCGCCATCGCCAGCTGCGGGATGGTCTGGAAGAACTCGGTGAAGCGCATCAGCGCGTCGTCGATGCGGCCGCCACAGTAGCCGGCGATGGCGCCGACCACGATGCCGAAGCCCAGCGCCACGGCGGTGGACAGCAGCCCCACCAACAGCGACACGCGCGCGCCCCAGACCAGGCCGGCGGTGATGTCGCGCCCCAGCATGTCGGTGCCGAAGGGATAGTCGGCGTTGGTGAAGGGCGGGATCAGCGGATCGGCCACCATCATCCACGGCGATTCTTCATACAACAGCGGCGCGGCCAGGGCCACGGCCACCACCAGCAGCACGATGACCAGGCCGGCCACCGCGCCATGATTGCGCATATAGCGGCGCGCGAAGGATTTCATGCGGCGGCTCCCTGTTGCGCTCCCGCGCCGATGCGCGGATCGATGAGCCGGTACAGCACGTCGGTGAGCAGGTTGAAGACCACCACCATGATGGAAGTGACCAGGAAAATGCCCAGCAGCAGCTGATAGTCGCGCTGCAACAGGGCGTCGAACATCAGCCGGCCGATGCCGGGCCAGGCGAACACGGTCTCGGTCAGCACCGCGCCGCCGGCCATCTGGCCCAGCTGGATGCCCGCGAAGGTGATGACCGGCAGCAGCGCGTTGCGCAGCACGTGGGCGCGGATCACGCGCCCCGGGCCGACGCCCTTGGCGCGCGCGGTCTTGACGAAGTCCATGCCGATCACCTCCAGCATCGAGGCGCGCGTCAGGCGCACGTACACGGCCATGAAGAAGCAGCCCAGCGTCACGGTGGGCAGCACCAGGTGCTGCGCGATGTCGCCGGCGCGCGCCCAGCCCGTCAGGCCCGCGCCCACGGTTTCCATGCCGAAGGCCGGCAGCCAGCCCAGCACCACCGAGAACAGCAGGATGCCCATCAGCGACAGCCAGAACAGCGGCGTGGCGTACAGCAGCAGCGCGCCCGTCATGACGCTGCTGTCGATCCAACGTCGCTTGTTGCGGTAGCGCGCCTTGGCGGCGACCACGCCCAGCAGCACGCCCAACACGATCGAGAACACGAAGGCGCAGGACATCAGCAGGAAGGTGGCGGGCAGCCGCTCGACGATCAGGTCCAGCACCGGCACGTGGTTGCGGTAGGAAAAGCCCAGGTCCAGCTGCGCCACGCCCTTCAGGTAGAGCATCAGCTGCGTCAGCAGCGGCTGGTCCAGGCCAAAGGCCGCGCGCAGCTGCTCGACGTAGGCGGCGTCGCCCGCGCCGGCCTGGCCGGCCAGCACCGCGGCCGGATCGCCGGGCGCGAGCCGGATCAGGAAGAAATTGATGATGACCACGCCCAGCACGACCACCAGGGCCTTGCCGATGCGCGAGACGAGGAAAGACAGGAATTTCATGCTCGGGTCCTCCGTGGGCGGACTGGCCGCCGCGCGGTCCCGGCGCCGCCGCCCCGCGCGGCGGCGCCCAAGACGCTTGCTTCTGGACTTACTTCTCGATGTAGACGTCGTCGAACGACTCGTTCAGGCCGATGGCCGTCCTGACCAGGTTCTTCACGTTGGCGCGGTACAGCGTGGGGAACTCCATGTCCACCAGGAAACCGTTGGCCACTTCCTTGACCAGCGTGGTCTGCAGCTGGCTGTACAGCGCCTGGCGCTTGGCCGGATCGATCTCCGAGGCGGCGGCTTCCCACTGCTTGTCGGTCTCGGGGTTGCTGTAGCCCTGCACGTTGGCGAAGGGCGAGCCCTTGACGATGTTCGACGAGATGTACAGCCGCTGCACGCCCAGCGCCGGATCGCCGTACTGGTAGGTGAAGTTGGTGGTCAGATCGAAGTCCCAGTTGCCGGTGCGGCTGGCCCAGCCGCCGGCGTCGGTGGACTCCAGGTTGACCTTGAAGCCCAGCTGCTCCAGCGCCTGCTTGGTGTATTCGGCCAGGCGGTCCCAGGTGGAGCCGTAGGGGAAGCTCAGCTGGCGGATGGTGTAGTCGCCCGGCTTGATGCCGGATTCCTTGATCAGCGCGCGCGCCTGCTTCATGTCGAAGGGCATGGCCGGCATGTTCTTGTCGTAGAACATCTCGGTGGTGACGAAGGGGCTGGTGGCGACCTTGCCCAGGCCGAAGAAGATGTTGTTGACCACCATGTTGCGGTTGATGGCCGCCATCACCGCCTGGCGCACCTTGAGGTTGTCGAACGGCGGCTTGCGCATGTTGAAGATCAGGTAGGCCTGGGGCGAGAACATCTCCCAGCCGGCGGTGGTGTATTCCACCTTGGGCAGGGCGCGCAGGCGCTTGATGTCGACGTTGTCCACGTCGCCGCCGCGCAGCACGTCCACGCTGCCGCGCTCGAAGGCCACGGCGCGCGAGGCCGCGTCCGGGATCACGTTGAAGACCAGCTCGTCCAGGTAGGGCTTGCCGGGTTTCCAGTAGTCGGGGTTGCGCGCCAGCTTGATGTACTCGCCGCGCTTCCATTCCTTGAACATGAACGGGCCGGTGCCGACCGGCTTCTGGTTGGCCGGGTTGGTCATGTAGTCGGTGCCGGCGTAGATGTGCTTGGGCATGATGGGCGCGAAGCCCGGCTCGAACATCAGCATGAAGGCGGGGAAGGGCGACTTCAGCTTGACGACCACGGTCTTCGGGTCCGGGGCCTGCACCGACTCGACGAATTTGTTCAGGATCACGCGCGCCCGCGCATGCGTCTTGGGCAGCATGTCGGACAGCGAGAACACCACGTCGTCGGCGCTGAAGGGCTTGCCGTCATGCCACTTGACGTTGTCCTGCAGGTGGAAGGTGTAGCTCAGCCCGTCGGGCGCGGCTTCCCAGGACTTGGCCAGGCCGGGCTGCGGCTTCAGGTCGGTGGTGTAGGTCAGCAGGCTTTCATAGATCTTGCCGGCCACGAACTGCGTCGGTCCCTGCTGGTTGATGGCGGTGACGATGACCGGCGGTTCGGGCTGGACGATCATGTTCAGCGTGCCGCCCTTGGTCTGGGCCAGGACGGACGCGGCCGGCAGCAGGGCCGCCAGGGCCAGCGCGCCCAGGACCTTGCGGGATGTCAGGCGGAACGTCGGGCGATGCATCGGGCGATTCCGTTTGTTCGTGTTCACTGCGAGCCTCCGGGCTGGAAAAAGGGGGGATGAGGAGCGCACGCCCTTGCGGCGGTCGCGGTGTATTGCAAGCAAGCCTCATGCCACCTGGGTTCTCGGGGTACTGCGGGTCTGTTCGCTACAACGGTGCTGCGTGCCGGCGCCGCGTTCTGGTGCGGGACCCGGTGCATGTCGGGCGCCGCGCACCATCGCGGCGTTTTCTGGGTATGGAATTCAGCGCAGCGCTGGCGCCACGCCGCACCAGTCCACGATGAACTGCGCCATCGCCGTCGCCACGCGCTTCATGCTGGCGATCGACACGGATTCGTCGATGCCATGGATGCTGCGCGCCTCGGGGCCGTAGCAGGTCACGGGCAGGTCTGTCATCAGGCGGAAGTGGCGCGCGTCGGTGGTGGCGGTGCAGGCCAGCTTCGCCGGCGCCTGGCCGGTGGCCTTTTCATGCGCGGCGGCCAGCGCCCGCATGGCGGGCGCGTCCAGGTCGAACTCGCAGCCCGGCGCGAACTGGCCCTGCCAGCGCAGCTGCACGGTCAGCGCCGGATTCAGCCGCGCCACCGTGGCGCGCACGCGCGCGGCCACGATGTCGCGCGCGGCCTCCGGCGTCATGTCCGGATAGAAGCTGAAGCGTATGCCCAGCGTGCAGGTGCAGGGCACCGACGAATTCCATTCGCCGCCTTCGATGCGGCCCAGGTTGAAATTGATCGGATGCGGCTGGTCGGCGAAGGCGGGGTGGCGGTGCTCGGGCGCGTTCCACTGCGCCTCCAGTTCCTTCAGGTCCGCCATGACGGCGATGCCGGCCTCGATCGGATTCACGCCCGAGCCCATGTAGGCCACGTGCGCGGGCTTGCCGGTCAGGTCGACGAACATCCAGCACACGCCCACCTGCGCGCGCAGCATGGCCTCGCCGAAGGGCTCGGGGATGATCACCGCGTCGAAATCCTCCAGCCGGGCGCGCGCCGTGGCCCGGCTCAGGGCGTTGAGCGTGGCCAGCGTGCCGGCGCCGGTGTCTTCCTCGTTCAGCACCGCGTTGAAGCCGACCGTGCCGGCCGGCCTCAGGCCCATGTCGAGCAGCGCCTTGTAGGCGGCCATGGCGCAGACGATGCCGGCCTTCATGTCGCCGCTGCCACGGCCGTACAGCCAGCCGTCCACCACCGCCGGCTCGTAGGGCGGGCGCGACCACATGGCGGCGGGGCCGGTGGGCACCACGTCGATATGGCCGTTGAACAGCACCGAGCGGCCGCCCGGCGCGGCCGGGACGTGGCGCGCCAGCAGGTTGTAGCGGCCGTCGTCGGGGCCGCAGGGGCAGGCGTAGAGCGGCAGCGCCTTGAGCGCGGCGTCGTCCAGCAGGATGCGTTCGGGCGCCAGCCCGAGTTCGCGCCAGGCCTGCTCGATGTAGCGGGCGGCGGGTTGTTCCGCGCCCGATGGGCTTTGGGCCGCGACGAATTCCGACAGCGTCCGGACCATATAGGGTTCCAGGGCGTCGATGGCGGCGGCGATGCGTTGCGTGTCCGGCTGCAAGATTTTTCCCCTTTGCATGTTCTGGGACGGTGCGCGCGTGAGCGATGGGCGGCTACACGGTGAGATCGATCCAGGTGGTCTTCAGGTCGCTGTACTTGTCCAGCGCGTGCAGGGACTTGTCGCGGCCGAAGCCCGATTGCTTGACGCCGCCGAACGGCACGGTGACGTCGCCGTCGGCATAGCAGTTGACCCATACCAGCCCGGCGCGCAGGCGGCGCGACAGGCGGTGGGCGCGTCCCAGGTTGGCGGTCCACAGGCCCGCGCCCAGGCCGTAGGAGGAATCATTGGCCAGCGCGATGGCCTCGTCCTCGGTGCCGAAGCGCTGGGCGGCCAGCACCGGGCCGAAGATCTCCTCGCGCATCAGCGCGCCCTGGGGGCCGGCGCAGTCGAAGATAGTGGGCTCGATGTACCAGCCGCCGCTGTCCGCGCGCACCTGGCGGCCGCCGACGCGCAGCCGCGCGCCCTCGGCCTGGCCGGCGGCGATGCGCGCCATGACCGAGCGCGTCTGCCGTTCGTCCACCATCGCGCCCAGCGCGGTGGCCGGGTCCAGCGGATTGCCCGGCGCCATGGCGGCCGCGTGGCGCGCGACCTTGTCCATGAAGGCGTCGTAGATGCCGTCCTGCACGTACAGGCGCGAGCCGGCGATGCAGACCTCGCCCTGGTTCGAGAAGATCGCCAGCGCGGCGATCAGGGCGGCGCGGTCCAGGTCGGGGCAGTCCTCGAACACGATGTGGGGCGACTTGCCGCCGCATTCCAGCCAGACGCGCTTGAGGTTCGATTCGCCGGAATACGTCATGAAGCGCTTGCCGGTGGCGGTGGAGCCGGTGAAGGCCACGCAGTCCACGTCCGGGTGCAGGCCCAGCGCGCGCCCGGCCACCGGGCCGGCGCCGGGCAGCACCTGGAACGCGCCGGCCGGGATGCCGGCCTGCTCGACCAGCGCGGCCAGCCGGATCGCGCTCAGGGACGATTGCTCGGCGGGCTTGAGGATGACGCTGTTGCCGGCCGCCAGCGCCGGCGCGACCTTCCAGGCCGCCATCAGCAAGGGGTAGTTCCAGGGCACCACGGCCGCCACCACGCCCACGGGTTCGCGGGTGATGGTGGCCAGCGCATTGGCGCCGGTCGGGGCGATCTCGTCGTAGCGCTTGTCGACCGCCTCGCCGTACCAGGCGTAGGTCTGGATGGTTTCCGGCAGGTCGAACTGCAGCGCGTCGCGGATGGGCTTGCCCATGTCCAGCGTTTCCAGCAGCGCCAGTTCCTCCTTGTGGGCCTCGATCAGCGCGGCCAGGCGCAGCAGCGCGGCCTTGCGCTCGCGCGGCGCCAGCGCCGACCAGGCACCGGCCTCGAAGGCGCGGCGGGCGGCGGCCACGGCGCGGTCGACATCGGCCTGGCCGCAGGCGGCCACGTCGGCCAGCTTGCGGCCGTCGATCGGGCTGCGGGCCTCGAATGTCGCGCCGTCGGCGGCATCGGCGTAGGCGCCGTCGATGTAGGCGCGGCCTTCCGGGCGCAGCGCGGCGGCTTGCGATTGCCAGTAATCCAGCGTGTGCAGTGTCATGTCGTTCAGCTCCCGCTGCGGCCGGCGCGCGCCACCATGGCGTCCAGCAGCACGTTGCAGCCGGCTTCCAGGTGCTGCGGTTGCGCGTCCTCGATTTCGTTGTGGCTGACGCCGTCCTTGCAGGGCACGAAGATCATGGCGGTGGGCGCGACCGAGGCCATGTACACCGCGTCGTGTCCGGCGCCGGTGACGATGTCCATGGCCGGCAGGCCACGGCTGGCGGCGCCCTGGCGCACCTTGCCGACCAGGTCGGGATCGAAGGGCGTGGGCCGGAAATACTGCACGTCCTTCAGTTCCACCTCGACATGGTGGGCCGCCGCCACGTCCTTGCAGGCCTGGCGCAGCGCCTGGTCCATGCGGGTGAGCGTGGCTTCGTCCTCGTGGCGCAGGTCGGCCGTCATGCGCACCTGTCCGGGGATGACGTTGCGCGAGCCGGGATGGGCGTGCAGCTCGCCCACCGTGCCTCGGCCATGCGGCTGGTTGGCGTTGGCGATGCCGATCACCGCCTGCACCAGGTGGCTGGCCGCCAGCAGCGCGTCGCGACGGATCGGCATGGGCGTGGGGCCGGCGTGCATTTCCATGCCGGTCACGATGATGTCGTACCAGCGCAGGCCCAGCGATCCGGTGACCACGCCCACGACCTTTTCCTCGTGCTCCAGGATCGGGCCCTGCTCGATGTGCGCCTCGAAATAGGCGTCCACCGGACGGCCGCCCACCGGGTCCGCGCCGGCGTAGCCGATGGCCTGCAATTCGTCGCGCACCGACAGGCCCTGGGCGTCGCGGGCGGACAGCGCGGTTTCCAGCGTGAATTTGCCGGCGAACACGCCCGAGCCCATCATCACCGGCACGAAGCGCGAGCCTTCCTCGTTGGTCCAGATGGCGACTTCCAGCGGCGCTTCGGTCTGTACGCCGGCGTCGTTGAGCGTACGGATCACTTCCAGGCCCGCCAGCACGCCGTAGCAGCCGTCGAACTTGCCGCCAGTGGGCTGGGTGTCGATGTGGCTGCCCGTCATGACGGGGGGCAGCGTGTCATCGCGGCCGGCGCGGCGCGCGAAGATGTTGCCCAGCTGGTCCACGCGCACGCGCATGCCGGCGTCGCGCATCCAGCCCGTGACCAGGTCGCGGCCCTGGCCGTCCAGCGCGGTCAGGGCCAGGCGGCAGTTGCCGCCCTTGGCGGTGGCGCCGATCCGGGCCAGGTCCATCAGGGACTGCCACAGCCGGTTGCCGTTGACGGACAGAGGGGAATTGCTCATGGTCGGCCTCTAGGGTTCAGGAGTGGAGGGGAGCGGCCTGGCGCGCCAGGGCGGCGTCGCGGATGGCCGACAGGGTCTGGCCGGGCGCGATGCCGTCGGCGTCGTAGCGGATGTCCAGCAGCGCGGGCAGGCGTTCGCGCTCGGCATAGGCCAGCGCGCGCTCGAAGGCCGCGGCGAAGTCCTCGGTGCGCGTCACGATTTCGCCGTAGCCACGGTAGCCGCGCGCGATCTGCGCGAAATCGGGATTCTCGAAGCCCAGCGCGATCGGACGGCCGGGAAACTCGCGTTCCTGGTGCGCGCGGATGGTGCCCCACATGCCGTTGTTGAACACCAGCACCACGACGCCCAGGCGGTACTGCTGGGCGACGCCGAGTTCCTGCATGTTCATCTGGAAGCAGCCGTCGCCGGCGTAGCAGACCACCGTGCGCTGCGGATGTTCGAGCTTGGCGGACAGGGCCGCCGGCAGGCCGTAGCCCATCGCGCCCAGCGTCGGCGCCAGACTGGTGCCGGGGCCGGCGAACTGGCGGTAGCGGTGCGGATAGAGCGCATAGTTGCCCGCGCCCACGGTGACGCAGGCGTCGGCCGGCAGGCGTTGATTGACGCCGGCGGCCAGCGCGTCCAGGCTCAGCGGGCCGGGCGCGGGCAGCGGCTCCAGGCTGTCCAGGTATTCCTGGTGGGCCTGGCGCACGGCCTGCGCGCGGGACGCGGCATGGCCGGGGATCAGCGTCGCGGCGGCCTCGGCGAATTCGGCCGGGCCGGCCACGACGGCCTGCCAGGGCTGGTAGACGCGGCCCAGTTCTTCCGGGTCGGGATGCACGTGGATCAGCCGCTGCGCCGGCAGCGGGCAGGCCGGCAGCAGATAGCCTTCGGTGGTGGCCTCGCCCAGCCGCGTGCCCACGGCCAGGATCAGGTCGGCGGCCGCGAGGCGCGCGCGCAGCGCGTCCGTCATGCCCCAGCCGACCTGGCCGGCGGCGTTGGGATGGCGCTGGTCGAAGCATTCCAGCCGCCGCCAGGCCGTGCCGACCGGCAGCTCGAAGGCCTGGGCGAAGGCGGCGATGCGCTCGACCGCCCTGGCGGTCCAGCCGCTGCCGCCCAGCAGCAGGAAGGGATGGCGCGCGGCGTCCAGCGCGGCGCGCAGGCGTTCGAGGTCCGGCGCGCCGGGATGGTTCGGCACGCGCTGGTAGCGCGGCATGTCCGGGACGGCGGCCGTGCCCCACAGCGTGTCTTCGGGCAGCGCCAGCACCACCGGGCCGGGCCGGCCGCTGGTGGCGGTGGCGTAGGCGCGGGCGATGAACTCGGGGATGCGGTCGCAGCGGTCGATCTGGGCGACCCACTTGGCCATGGGGCCGAACATGCGGCGGTAGTCGATTTCCTGGAAGGCCTCGCGCTCCATGAAGTCGTTGCCGACCTGGCCCACGAACAGGATCATGGGCGTGGAATCCTGGAAGGCCGTGTGCACGCCGATGCTGGCGTTGGTGGCGCCCGGACCGCGCGTGACGAAGCAGATGCCCGGCTCGCCGGTGAGCTTGCCGTAGGCCTCGGCCATGTAGGCGGCGCCGCTTTCCTGGCGGCATACGACGGGTTCGATGGCGCCCGCGTGTTCGTGCAGCGCGTCGATGCAGGGCAGATAGCTTTCGCCCGGGACCAGGAACACGCGCCGCGCGCCGTGGATGCGCAGCTGCTGCATCAGTATCTGGCCGCCATTGCGCGGGACAGGAGGTACTACCGTCATGCAGGCACTCCCTGGAGTGGGCGCCGGGGGCGCCGATGGGTTTCGGAGCGACCGTCGCGGCGTCAGGCCGTCGGCGGTCGCGCGCAAGGGTCAGAGATCGGGGCGGATGCTCCCGTCGTCGTCGCCGAAGTCCTCCCGCAGGCGCGCCAGGATGCCGATCAGGTGCACATGCATGGCATGGCGCGCGCGGATCGGGTCGCGGGCGAGGATGGCGGTGAGGATGCGTTGGTGCTCGGCGTGGGCGACTTCCCACACCTTGGTGTTGACGAAGTAGTCCTGCATCCGGCTGAACACGGGGCTGCTCTGGCTCAGGTTCCACAGGTGCGCCACGCTGGCGGCCAGGGCGGCGTTGCCGCAGGCGGCGGCGATGGCGCTGTGAAAGGCGCGGTCGTGCTGGCCGGGCATGTCGGTCAGCGACATGCCCTCGTGCGCGGCGCGGATGGCGGCCAGCTGCGCGGGCGTGGCCTGTTGCGCGGCCAGCGCGGCGCATTCGGGCTCGATCAGCATGCGCGCTTCCAGCAGGTCGAAGGGGCCGATGTCCTCGGCGCCGGCGGCGGGCGCGGGGCCGCGCCTTCGCGGGCGGTCACGAACACGCCCGAGCCGACGCGCACTTCCACGTAGCCTTCGATTTCGAGCGCGATCAGCGCCTCGCGGATCGAGGCGCGGCTGACCTGCAGCTGTTCCGCCAGTTCGCGTTCCGACGGCAGGCGACTGCCGCGCGGGAAATCGCCCGCGCGGATCCGGCCGGCGATTTGGTCGGCGATCATGCGGTACAGGCGGGTGACGGCAACGGCTTGGAAGGTGGTCATGGCGGAAGAAGAATGCCGCGAATCTTGGTCAAGTGGTCAGGCCAGTAAATATAGACCTGAAAATCCAGATAAAAGAAAAATATATTGAATTTAAAGGGAAAACGATCTCAGGGTATGTACTGAGAACTATCTGGTGGTCAGGCCAATTTGCCTGAAATTCGGCCCCTGACGCCGCTCCGCAGAATGCTTTACAGATTCTGAACAAATGCTAAACAAAAGCCCGTCCCAGGCCCCGGGGATGCGTCTGATAATGCCGTGCCGCCCGATGCCGGGCGATCGGCGGGACCGGCGGCCGCGATGCGCGGGAAATGGGAGCAAGAGGGTTGAAGGACACGCTGCACGCCATCCGGCCGCGAGCCTGGCAGGTCGTTCTGGGCATGATCGCGTTCGCCGCGCCCTGGCTGTGGCTGCTGGAGCGCTCGACGCTGGCGCCGCCGACGGACAATATCGAGCAACTGACCTGGGTGCGCAGCCTGGAGTGGGGCTACTACAAGCATCCGCCGCTGCCGACCTGGCTGTTGTGGCCCTTCGTGCAGGCGCTGGGCTGGTCCGCGTGGACCACCTATGTGCTGGGCGCGCTCTGCACGCTGGGCGGGTTCTTCATCTATTGGCGCATGCTGCGCGGCATGCGCGGCGGCGCGTATGCGTTGGTCGCGCTGCTGGCCGGGCTGTGCGTCACGTTCTACAACGGCCGGCTGCATTTCTACAACCACGAGATCCCGCTGATCACCTTCGTGGCCGGCGCGGCGGCCGCCTGCTGGCGCGCCTGGCAGACGCGCAAGATCGTCTGGTGGGTGGCGCTGGGCCTGTGCCTGGGCCTGGGCGCGCTGTCCAAGTACCAGGCGGCCGTGGCCGCGCTGTGCGTGTTCGTGTTCTGGCTCAGCCAGCGCGGCTGGCGCGATCCGATGCAGGTGTTCGGCCTGCAGGTGGCGGCGCTCACCGCGCTGGCGGTCTTCTTCCCGCACCTGTACTGGCTCATCGAGCACAACTTCGAACCGCTGGGCTATGCGATGTCGTCCTCGCTGGGCGCGGACCTGTCCTGGGGCGCGCGTTCGCGCGAAGTGGGGCGCTGGTGGGGCGACCAGATCCTGAACCGCGCATTGCCGGCCTGGGCCTTGCTGGCCGCCCTGTGGCTGGTCACGCGCCGGTTGCGTCCGGCGGCTCCCCAGGTGGCGGCCGATGTCGCGCCCGATGCGGCGTGCGCCCTGCTGCTCGCGTTCGGGCTGGTGCCGCTGCTGTTCGTCAGCATGATGGCCCTGGTCTCCGGCGCCCACGTGCAGCTGCATTGGGGCACGCCTTATCTGCTGTTCGTGGTGCCCGCGGCGTTGGAGCTGGCGGGCGGCGGCGCCTGGACTCGGCGGGTGCCCCCGCGCGCCGCGCTGGTCGCCTTCCTCGTGGTCCAGGCCGCCCTGATGCTGCGCATGGCGCTGGTGGCGCCGACCGGCGGCGCGATCGCGCGCAAGCCGGACGATTGGCGCTATTTCGATTCGCGGGCGCTGGCCGAGGCCCTGCATGCGCCGGCCATGCGCGCCTTGGGCGGACCCGTCAGGCTCGTGTCCGGGCCGCCCGCCGAGGCCGGCGCGCTGGCCCTGCGCCTGCCGGAGCGGCCCCTGGTGCTGATCAAGGGCGAGCCGCGTTTCAGCCCCTGGGTGCCGGCCGACCTGGCCAGCCGTTGCGGCGCGCTGGAGCTGAAACGGGCGCCGGCCCGGCCCGAGGGTTTCGAGCCGGTGGCGGCCGAGTTCCGCAACCTGTACTGGCGCGTCAGGCGCCCGGACGGCAATGGCTGCGGCGCCTCGGACCCTCATGCTTCGTAGCGGCCGCCCTCCGGGGCCGCTCCCGGGCCGCGCCGCGCGGCGCCCGGAGCCGGCGCGAACGGGCCTAGGCGTCGGCCGCGCCGGGCTCGGGCGTCTGCGTGAAGGCGCGCACCAGCCGGGCGATGCCGTCCAGTTCGTCCTGGGCGCCGGCCACCCAGGCCGGCACCTCGAAGGGGCTGTCGGACGGCGCTTCGTGCATGTGCGCCTTCAGGTCGCCCAGCAGTTCCAGCGCCATGTCGGTGGCCTGGGGATTGCTGCGGGTCGACAGCGCGATGGCGATGGCCAGCGCCTGTCTCATGGCCAGCAGGCGGCCATCCAGTTCTGTACCCATGTCTGTGTCCATGCGGGACTCCTAGTCTTGCCGGTTCGGGGGCGAGGGCGGATTTTAAGGGACGCGCCGGCGGAGCAGCCGCCAGGGCGTCGGGGCGCGCCCCGTTTGCGCGAGATCAAGGCGGCGCGCGCGCCGCGAGCGAATAATCCAAGGTATGCAAGCCGCCCTACGCCCTCAATTCTCGCAAGCCCCGGCGTCGTCCGCCGCCGAGCCCTTTTTTCCTCCCCAGCTCCTGGCGCGGCTGGACAAGAATGGTCCCCGCTATACCTCGTACCCGACCGCCGACCGTTATCACGGCGGATTTGGCGAGCCGGCGTACCGCCAGGCGCTGCGGCAGCGGCGCGCGAGCAGCCCGTCCGAGCCGCTGTCGCTGTATGTGCACATTCCGTTCTGCGATTCGGTTTGCTACTACTGCGCCTGCAATAAGGTCGTGACCCGGCATCATGACCGCGCCGCCCGCTATCTGGACGCCCTGGCGCGGGAAATCGCGCTGCACGTGGAGGAACTGGGAGCGGGCGTGCCCGTGTCGCAGCTGCATTTCGGCGGCGGCACGCCGACCTTCCTGTCGGATGAGGAACTGACCGGGCTGATGGGCGACCTGCGGCGCGCCTTCCGTTTCGAGCCCGATGCCGAGATATCCATCGAGGTGGATCCGCGCACGGCCACGCCCGAACGCCTGGGGCTGCTGCGCACGCTGGGTTTCAACCGGCTGAGCTTCGGCGTGCAGGATTTCGACCCGCGCGTGCAGGTCGCGGTGCACCGGGTGCAATCGTTCGAGGAGGTGCGGGCGCTGGTGCAGAGCGCGCGGGCGTTGGGCTACGCCTCGGTCAACGTGGACCTGATCTATGGCCTGCCGCTGCAGACCACGGAATCGTTCGCCTGTACGATTTCGCAGGTGATCGCGCTGCGACCCGACCGCATCGCGCTGTACGCCTATGCGCACCTGCCGGAGCGGTTCAAGCCGCAGCGCCGCATCAACGAGGCGGACCTGCCCGACCGCGCCACCCGCGTGGGCCTGCTGAGCGCGGCCATCGAGGGGTTCCTCAAGCATGGCTATGCCTACATCGGCATGGACCATTTCGCGCTGCATTCCGATTCGCTGGCGCAGGCCAAGCAGCGCGGCGAGCTGCACCGCAATTTCCAGGGCTACAGCACGCAGCCGGACCGCGACCTGGTGGCGCTGGGCGTGTCGGCCATCGGCCGCATCGGCAATACCTACAGCCAGAACGTCAAGACGCTGGACGCGTACTACGAGGCCATCGAATCCGGGCGCTTCGCGACCGAGCGGGGCCTGGAGCTGAGCCCCGACGATCTGGTGCGGCGCGAGATCATCATGGACATCATGTGCCAGGGCGACGTGGACTTCGCCCAGGTCGAGGCCCGACACGGCCTGCGCTTCGGCGACTACTTCGGCCGCGAACTGTCCCAGCTGGCGAACCTGGCCGAACTGGGCCTGGTCAACCTGCGCGCCGGCGGCGTGCAGGTGACGGGCCTGGGCTGGTACTTCGTGCGCGCCGTGGCCATGACCTTCGACGGCTATCTGCGCGCCGCCAGCAGCGGCGCCAGCTACTCGCGCATCATCTGAGGCGCGGGCGCGCCCCGCGCCTGCCTCATCCGGCGAACTTCTCGCGCAGGTACAGGGCCAGGGATAGATCGTCCGAGAGCTCGAGCTTGCGCATCGCGCGGCGCTTGTGCGTGCTGATGGTCTTCTTGCTGCGCATCAGGCGGGCCGCGATCTGCGTCACCGACAGGCCCTGGCTGATATGGCGCAGGATCTCGACCTCGGAGGTCGTCAGCTGCGCGTGCGGCGGCGTCGGCCGGATGGCGCGTATCTTGCCGTCCTGCACCGACAGGAATGCGTCCTTGCCACTGAGCACGCCACGGATCATGTCCGGCAGCAACACCATGCCCCATTGCTTGGCGAGATAGCCGCTGGCGCCACCACGGAAGGCTGCGTATTGCGTTTCGTGCCGGTTGCCCGCGGAAAAGGTGATGAGCGCCATCGTCGGGTGATAGCGCTTGAGCCGCCGCAGGTAGTTCACGCCGTCCCAGGGTTCCTGGGGCAGGTAGAAATCGATCAGCGCCACGTCGCAGGGCGAGGCGGCCAGCTTTTCCAGCAGGCCCCGCGCCGACGTTTCCTGGTGCACGACCCGGAAGCCCTGGCGCATTTCCAGGTAAGCTCCCACTCCCAGCGCCACGACGGGATGGTCGTCCAGGATGGCGACCCGGATGGGGGCGGGCGGGCGCGACAGCAGCAGGTGTCGGCGGCCGCCCGAGCGGGCGGCGCCGGGACCCGGGCGTTCGGGACCCGAAGCGTCAGACGCCGAGAATGATGTCGTATTGACCGGTTTCATCGATGCTCCGCTGGCAGGTGGACAAGACTGGGATGGCGCGGGGCCATCGAGGGCGGCCATGGTTCGCATCCTCAATAGTCTTAAATTTGCGAAGTCAGATTACGTTTTAGTATGGCTATCCGGATGCGACTCAGGCCAAAATCGGACCATTGCACCGTCAGATTCGCGGCGTGACGGACACAAGGGCATGAAGGCGGGCGCATCGGCCGGTATTTGCGCGATAAGCAGGCGATCCGCGCGGAGCGGAGCGGGCCTGTGGAGAGACGCGGCGGGCGCCGCAGAGCGAGAGCATGACCAAGAAGATTCTGCTGCTGGGCCGGGATGGGCAATTGGGTTTCGAGCTGCGTCGCAGCCTGGCGCCGTTGGGCGTGGTGTCGGCGGCGGGCAGGAATGATTGCGACCTGACCTATCCTTTGCAGATAGCCCGGCTCGTGCGTCGGGAAAAGCCCGACGTGATCGTCAATGCCGCGGCCTGGACCGCCGTGGAGCGCGCCGAGGAAGACCCGGTGCGCGCCATGCGGATCAACGCCGAGGCGGTTGGCGAACTGGCGGCGCTGGCCGCCGCGCGCGGCGCGCTGATGGTGCACTACTCGTCCGATCACGTGTTCGACGGCGCCAAGTCCGCGCCCTATGTCGAGGATGACGAGGCCGCGCCCCTGAACATGTACGGACGCAGCAAGCTGGCCGGCGAACGCGCCGTGCAGGCGGCCAATCCGGCGCACCTGATCTTCCGGGCGTCCTGGGTCTATGGCGTGTTCGGCCACAGCTTCCTCAAATCCATGCTGATGGCCTTGCGCCAGCCCGAGGCCTTGCGCGTGGTCGGCGACCAGCGCGGCGCGCCGACCGACGCGGCCTATATCGCCGACGTCACCGCGCTGGCCGTGGCGCGCTATCTGCATGGCCAAGGCGACTATCCGTTCGGCCTGTACCACCTGAGCGCCTCGGGCGATGCCAGCTGGCATGAGTACGCCTGCTTCATCGCGCGCCAGGCCCGCCGCGCCGGCCTGGCCCTGACGCTGACGCCGGCCGACATCCACGCCGTGCCGGCCAGCGAGTATCCGAACGCCGCGCAGCGTCCGGCCAATGCCACGCTGGACTGCGGCCGGCTGGCCCGGGCCTTCGGGGTGCGCGCGCCGCACTGGCATGACGGCGTGACGCATGCGCTGGCGGCCATCGCGGGCACGCGGAACCTGATCTAGCCTTCGGGGGCGTGCAGCGGGCCGGGCTGGCGCGGCGGCAAAGCGGCGGCGACGCGTCGGGAACGACGCGATCAAGCGGCAACGAAGAGTCCAGGAAGAGCGCGGGAAGAGCCCATGAAGAAGCCACGAAGAAACCACGAAGAAACGGCGGGAAACATCTGCACGGCATTGTGTTGCGTCTTGGCGCGCGCAGGCGGACTACCATAGGCCGGCGCGCAAGCCCGCCGGACGCATGGTCGGGCGCGGCCTGCGCCTTATTTCCCGAGAGGTCGCCATGAAGAAAACCATCGTTTCCGCTTTCCTGTTCGCCGTCGCCTGCACGGCGGGTCTGGCGCAGGCGCAGACCGCCGCGCCCGCCAGCCAGGAATTCCAATACCCCAGCGTCCGCTCCAAGGACGGCAGCCTCTCGCCGCCCTCGACGCTGCGCATCACCGTCACGGGCGAGGCCGGGGCGCAGGCGCCGGCGGCGATCAGCGATACCCCGGCCAGCAGGTCCGAGTACGAACGCTGCCGCCGGGTCTCGGACCGCGCCGCAGTGTCCAACGCGCAGATGCAGACCGGCGTGGCGCAATGCCTGCGCGAGCTTGAACAGCGCCGCCAGCAGCAATAGCGAGGCGGCCAGGACGGCGGGCCGGGGCGCCCC